>NZ_JSZN01000030.1:0-39544 GCF_000801975.1 Burkholderia sp. A9
GACCGTCGACCTGACCCACGACGAGCTGTCGAAGGAACACATCCGCTACATGGTAGGCGGCCGCTCGCCGCTCGCGCACGACGAACGCCTGTTCCGCTTCGAATTCCCGGAACGGCCGGGCGCGCTGATGAAGTTCCTGTCGTCGATGGCACCGGACTGGAACATCAGCCTGTTCCACTACCGCAACCAGGGCGCGGACTACAGCTCGATCCTCGTCGGCATCCAGGTGCCGCCGGCCGATCACGGGGAGTTCGACCGATTCCTCTCGACGCTTGGCTATCCGTCTGTCGAGGAAGGCAACAACGTGGCCTATCGCTTGTTCCTGCAGGACGAGAAGAACAAGCCGTCCGGTCCGTCGCCGCAGCCTTCGAGTTCGAGCTCCGCGACGCCGACGCCGAACGCATCGTCGAGCGCATCGCTCGCACCGTCGCCCGGTGCGACGACGCCGCCGGCCCAGCCGAGCGCGTCCGCGACGCCGTCGGCATCGTCGACGCCTGGTACGCAGCCGGCGCAACCCCCGACGAGTTCGCCGAGCGCGACGCCGCTGACGGTAACTGTGGCACCCGGCGATGCGTTGTGGACGATCGCCGAACGTCACGAAGGATCGCTGCTTGCCGCGGCGCATGTACCGCCCGACGAACAGTAGCGGAAGTCGGACGGTCAGTGCATCAACGTCGCGCTCGACGAGATCCTGCAACTCGACCGGAACCTGGCGAGCAATCCGGGTGCGATCGATGTCGGGCAGCAGGTCATCGTCGGGTGACGGACGTCGGGCAGGTCGGGATGCGCTGGCAAGTGGCGACGGGCGGCCGGGGCGGCGGCCGGGGCGTCAACGCAGTATTGCCTCGGCGCTGACATCGTCGGAAAGCGGCAGCACGGTCAGGCCGTCGCGCAGCGCATACGCGATCACTTCGGCAACGTTGTGCAACGACAGCTTCGACATCAGGTTCTGTCGATGCTTGCGCACCGTCAGCACGCTGAGATTCAGCTTGATCGCGATGTCCTTGCTGGAATGTCCGTTGGCGATCAGCACGAGGATCTCCTTCTCTCGCGCCGTGACCGGTGGCACGGTACTGCCGCCGGTGTTCTCGAGGACATGGGCGAGCGAATCGCTGACATAGCGGATACCCGACAGCACCAGCGAAACGGCACGCAGCAGCTCGTCGCCATCTTCATGCTTGAGCATGTATCCGTCGACGCCGATGGCCACGGCCGCCCGGACCGTGGCCGGGTTCTGATTGCCCGTGACGACGAGGATCCTGGTCTGCGGCGATTGCGCCTTGATGCGCTTCGCCAGGTCGAGACCGGGGAAGCCGGGTAGATCGAGATCGAGCAACAGCAAGTCGGCCTGCGTCTCGCGCACCAGCGGCTCGACCATCCGGCCGTCGCCGGTTTCCCCCACCACGGTCCAGTTCGCCCGCGTCTTCAGCAGCAGCTTCAGCCCGTCGCGAATAATGGCGTGGTCTTCGGCAAGCACGATCTTTTTCATTTTTCTTTCGCCTTCTCCCGGGGCACCCGGAAGTGCAATCCTTTGCGACAATACGATGCAACCCCGTTGCGACGTGTCACGCGGCGGGCGAGATCGACGCCCGACCAGTCCAACGCCGGATCCGCTACGCAATTCTGAAATGGCAAAAAGGATAGCGCAAGAACATCGTGCCCACGTGCAGCTGGAGCTGGTGAATACGCTGTACCGGCAGTCGCCGCCGATCCTGTTCGGCAACATCGCCGTGGTCAGCCTGACCACCTTTCTGTTGTGGAACGAGGTGTCGCGGCACGCACTGCTCGGGTGGGCCGCGGCGATCTGCGTGCTGACCGCCATCCGCACGGTCATGGTCTGGCGCGATCGCCGCGCGGGCGAACACCCTGCCGGGACGGCCAGGCGCCGCGCGCGCATATACCTGGTGTTCGCGGGCTTGTCCGGCTGCCTGTGGGGCGCCATGGGCGTGCTGTTCTTTTCACCGGACAACACGATCGTGACGGCCCTGATCTGTATCGTGCTGGCCGGCATGACCGGCGGCTCGGTGGCGTCGCTGTCGTCGTGGTGGCCGACCTACGTGGCCTACGCATTGCCGACCGTGCTGCCGTTCGCGATCCGGTCGTTCATGTATGGCAGCGCGCTGTTTTCGGTGCTCGGATTCCTGTCGCTGTTCCTGCTCGCGGTCAATCTCGCCTTCAGCCGGACGCTGCAGCGTACCGTTCGCGACGCCGTGTCGCTACGCTTCGAGAACGTCGACCTGATCCGGCAGCTGACCGAGGAAAAGGAGCGCGCCGAACTCGCCAATCGCAGCAAATCGCAATTCCTGGCCGCTGCCAGCCATGACCTGCGCCAGCCGACGCATGCGCTGGGCCTGTACATCGCGACGCTGCGCGCGATGGCACGGGCGCCGACCGTCGACGGAACCGCGCTCGCCGATATTGCCGAACGTCTGCGGACCGCGTTGAAGGGCATGTCGCAATTGCTGAACGTGTTGCTGGACATTTCCCGGCTGGATGCGGGTGTGATCGATGTCGAACCGCGCCGCTTTCCGCTGCAGCAGGAACTCGATGCGCTCGACAATCAGTTTCGGCAGGCCGCGCAGGCCAAAGGATTGACGCTCAGGATCCGGCCGACCTCGATCTGGCTGGAAACCGACGCGGTGTTGCTGCACACGATCCTGTCGAACGTGTTGTCGAACGCGGTGCGCTATACGCCGCGCGGCGGCATCCTGCTGGCTTGCCGGCGGCGCGGCACCGATGTCGACATCCAGGTCTTCGATACCGGCATCGGCATCGAAGCCGATCAACTGCCGAATATCTTTCGGGAGTTTTACCAGATCGGCAATGCGGCGCGTGACCGGGAGCAGGGGCTGGGCCTCGGGCTCGCGATCGTGCAGCGCACGGCCGTGCTGATCAATGCCGGCGTCCAGGTGCGTTCGACGGCGGGCCGCGGCTCGCTGTTCTCGGTGCGGCTGGCGACGGCCGACCATGCGCGGTCGCGCGAGACCGGCGCGCATCAGCCGGGCAGTGGCCAGGACGCCGGGCGCGAGCGCACCGGGAGAACCATTCTCGTCGTCGACGACGATCGCGACGTGCTGGCCGGCATGCAGACGCTGCTTCAAACCTGGGGGCACACGGTAATCGCCGCGCAATCGCTGGAGCGCGCGATCGAGCTTGCCGCCCCCCATCGCGCCGAACTGGACATGGTCGTGACCGATTTCAGGCTGGCCGGGCACGTTACCGGTGCGGATGTCGTCCACACGGTGTTCCGGTCCATCGAGCGCGAGATACCGGCCATCATCATTACCGGCGATACGTCGCCGGAGGGCATCCATGCCGCGTCGTCGAGCGGCTTCCGCGTCATGCACAAACCGCTCGACCCGCACGAAATGCAGGCCCTGATCGACGCGTCGGCCTGACCGCATCGTGCCCGTTTGCGCCGACACCCGAGCGTGACGCGTTCGTGACAGCGGCCGGCAAGGCAACTACTGCATATGCGGTATTTCCCAAACGAATCGGGTGCAGTACCTTCGCACCTGCTGGCAATCGTAAAAAAACAGTGGCGCGGGGTGTAGAAGAAGGCCTGGATAACCGGGGAGACCAACCCACGGTTCGGGCCGCACGTTCGATCGAGTCGGTACGGCACAGGCACGACCTGCGCCGCGCAAGCACCGGTCGGTCCGCGTGCGGCCGATCTTTTTCGGGGCGTAGTCCTTTCTGATTGCATCGCGACAGGGTGCCGTGCCTGCACCTTGAATCGCGTTCACCTTGCGCATGAGCCGACCGGCAAATCGCGGTCGAACCTTGAACGGCAATGGCGTCGCCGTCATTGCCCGCCGGCCTGGAGCGCAACGGTCATGCAAAATCTGCCCAATATCATGATGGCCGCGTTCCCGGCCTTCGCGGTGCTGATCGTGGTGGAAGTCGTGCTCGCCGCGGTGCTTGGCAGGTCGCTGTACCGGACCCGCGATACGCTGGCGAACATCGCGCTCGCAATCGGCGCACTCGTCGCCAGTGTCCTGACCGGCGGCCTGGTGCTGGCGGTGCTGAGCTGGGTGTACGAGCACCGGATCTTCACGATCCCGACGAACGTCTGGTGGGCGTGGGTGCTGTGCTTCTTCGCGGACGATTTCAGCTATTACTGGTTTCACCGCCTGAGTCACGAGGTGCGCTGGTTCTGGGCCTCGCATTCGGTTCATCATTCATCTGAACAATACAACCTGTCGGTATCGCTGCGCCAGACATGGACGGGCACGATCACCGGCTCGTTCCTGTTCTGGGCGTGGATGCCGTGGGTCGGGTTCCATCCGAAGATGATCCTGTTCATGCAGTCGGTGAGCCTGATCTACCAGTTCTGGATTCATACCGAGGCGATCGGCAAGATGCCGCGCTGGTTCGAGGCGCTGCTGAATACGCCGTCGCAGCATCGCGTCCATCACGGCAGCGATTTCGAGTATCTGGATACCAACTACGCCGGCACCACGATGCTCTGGGATCGGTTGTTCCGGTCTTACACGCCCGAGCGATTCACGCCGCACTACGGCCTGACGTCGAGCATCGGCACCGACAATCCGTTCAGGATCGCGTTTTACGAGTGGGGCAACATCGCGCGCGATCTCGCGAAGGCGGGGAGCGTGCTCACCGCGATCAATTACCTGATCCGGCCGCCCGGCTGGAGCCCGGACGGCAGTTCCCTGACCACGCGCGACGCGCGACGGGCAGAACAGCAGGTTTCCTGAGGCGACGATATGACCCACACACGCGATCCACATGACCCGCGCCGCGACACGGCACCGTCCAGCGTCGGCCGCCGGCAATTCCTCGAATATGCGGGCGCGGGATTGTTGTCCGCGGTGCTGCCGGGATGCGGCGGTGCGGACACGATTCAGCAATCGACGTATGGCGCAACCATCGCAGCAGCGCAGCAGACGATCCAGGCCGCGCTCGATGCCCGACCGCAAAGCCTCGCCGGCATCTCCGTTGCGTTGCTCAAGGGCAACCAGGTGGTGTGGGCACAGGCGTTCGGGAATGCCTCGGTCAGCCCGGCGGTGGCCGCCACGCCGACGACGCGCTACAACATCGGTTCGGTCACCAAGGTGATCGCGGCGCTGGCCGGCGTGATCCTGCAGGATCGCGGCCTGATCGATCTCGACGCGCCGATCGTCCGCTACCTGCCGTCGTTCTCGATGTTGTCGCCGGAGTACGCCCAGATCACGTCGCGTCATCTGCTGTCACATTCGTCGGGGCTGCCCGGCCAGAACGTCGACAACATGTTCACGTATGCGCCGGTTGCAGGCTATGCGGAGACCGCGCAGAAGGTGCTCGCCAACGAGCACCTGAATCATCCGCCGGGCCAGTTCGCGGTGTACTGCAACGACGGCTTCACGCTATTCGAACTCGTGGTCACGGCAGTCACGGGGCTGAGCTTCACGGATTTCGTTCAGCGCAACATCCTCGCGCCGCTGAACATGACGCATTCAGGCTTTCTGACCAGCGTGCCGACCAGCGGCCAGTTCGCGCTGGCCTACGCGAACGGCACCCAGTACGGACAGGAATTCTCGAATCCGTATGCAACGGGTGGCCTGTCGACGACGCCGCTCGACATGATGAACCTCGCGCAACTGTTCATCGGCAACGGCCTGTTCCAGGGGCAACGCATCGCGTCGGCGGCGGGGATCGCCGACATGCTGACGGACCAGACCGACCGGTGGCAGGTCAAGTCGACCCGGCTCGGCTACTCGTATGCGTTTGGCCTGGGCTGGGACGACGTCGACGATCCGGTCCTGCGCGCCGCCGGCGCCGCGGGGGCGTACAAGAGCGGCGGCACGCAGTTCTTTTCGAGCCATTTCTACGTGCTGCCGGCCGCGCAAATGGCGCTGATGATCACCGGCAGCATGGGCTACGACGCGGCCAGCATCGCTCCCGCGATCCTGCTGCAGGCGTTGCAGGAGGACGGCAGCATCGCCGGCGCGCCGGCGCGGGTGAATACCGGTGCGCCGTCGGCGGCTGCGTCGCCGGACGTGTCCGCGGTCAGCGGCGTTTACGGCAACGAATCGACGCCGATGCAAGTCGCCGTGAATGCGGACGGCAGTCTGTCGTTGACGAAATGGAACGGCACCGCGTGGGTGTCGGTCGCCCCCGGTACCGCGCCATACGTGTACCGCAGCGACGGCTGGTGGTGGTGCGAAGGCGATACCGTGTCGTACCGGTTCGATATCCTGCCGGGCACGGACGATGCGGGCAACGCGGTGAGCAATCGGTATCTGACCAAGCGTGTCGTCGACGGCTCGGGCTACGTGTTCCGCGTCACGCCGTATGGACAGCAGCTCCAGGCGTTGCCGGCGCTCGACGGCGCATGGCAGGCGCGCGTGAACTCGACGTGGAACGTGATCAACGAATCGGCGCAGTCGGTGTTGTCCGCCGGCATGCTGCGCGTGTCGCTGGGCAGCCTCGGCGCGTTGCCGGGCTATGTCGTATTCGCCTACAGTACCGACGGCGGCACCCACACCAACTACCAGCTGTTGAAGCCGCTGGCCGACGACCGCTGCGGCATGACCGTCAGGGTACCGGTCATGCCGGGCCGCGATCTGTTCGAAATCAGCATGACGACCGTGAATAACGTCGAGACGATGGCTGCTTCCGGATGGCAGTGCCAGCGAGCGTCATGACCCGCGTGAAGTGCTCGATGCTCGACGATCGGCAGGTTCCGAATCGTGGCGACGGCGGGCCGGCGAGCCTGCATCGTCGCCAGTTCCTCGGCTGCGCAGGAGCGGGGGTGCTCGCGGCGCTGCTGCCAGGATGTGGTGGCAGTATCGACAACCGCTACGGGCAGACCATCGCGTGGGGCCGGCAAGCGATCGCGACGTTCGTCGCGCAAGGCGTACCCGCCATCTCGATCGCGCTGCTCAAGAGCGACGTCATCGTGTGGCAACAGGCGTTTGGCGTGATCTCGGCAGCCGGCACGCGCGCCACCGTCGAGACCCCGTTCAACATCGCATCGGTCAGCAAGGTCTTTGCCGCGCTCGCGGCGGTGATCCTTCAAGATCAGAACCTGATCGGGCTCGATACACCCATCGTCGAGTACGTGCCGGGGTTTTCGATGCTTTCCCCGCAATACGCGAACATCACGATCCGTCATTTGCTTTCGCATTCATCCGGGCTGCCCGGCAACAATTCCCACAACTTCCTCTCGCTCGCGCCGCTGTCCGGTTACGCGGACGACACCTTTGCGGCGCTCGGGAACGCGCACCTGAAGCATCCGCCCGGCGAGCTTGCCGTGTACTGCAACGATGGCTTCACGCTGTTCGAGCAGGTGGTCCTGGCCGTCACACGGTTGAGCTTTCCGGCATTCGTGCAGCAAAACATCTTCGACCCGCTCGGCATGACGCGTTCCGGCTTCCCCGGTGCCGCGCAGGCGCCCGGCGTGCCGCCGAACGCGCGGCTGGACGGCAAGTGGTATGCGACACCCGAGTACGTCAACGCCTATGCCGCGGGCGGCATCAGCTCGACGCCGGGCGACATGATGAAGTTCTCGCAGATGCTGCTCGCGCAGGGCATGTACCAAGGGAAGCGGATCGCGTCGGCGGCGGGCATTGCCGGCATGGCGCTGGATCAGACGCAGATCGTCGGCGTGAAGATCAATCCGACGTCCGCCTACCCGTGGGGGCTGGGCTGGGATACCGGTGCGGAAAGGGCGCTGCAGCGCGTGGGAGTCGCCGCGTGGCAGAAGAACGGCGACACCACGTTCTCGAGTTCGCTCTTCGTGTTGCCCGGTGCGCAGATGGCGCTGATGGCCTCCGGTTACGGGGGATACACGCCGGCGGCGCTCGCCGAAGAGATCCTGCTGCGCGCCCTGGTGGAGGACGGCACGATCGCCGCGCTGCCCGCGAAGATCAGTGTGTCGCCGGCTCCGCCGGCTACGGCCCCCGCACCGGGCGACGCGGCCGGCATCTACGCCAGTTGCGACTCGGTCTTGCGGGTGGGCCTTGACACGAACACGCTCACGCTGGACGTCTGGACCGACACTGGCTGGGCATCGCATCCTCAAAGCCCGTTCCGGTACGGCAGCGACGGCTGGTGGTGGAGCGCGAGCGGCAGCGGGCCCGGCTTCGCGTTCGCCGCCGTGCCCGACCCCGATCAAACGGGCAATACCTGCCGTTACCTGATGGTGCGCATGGCCGACAATGCCGGCTATGACGCGCTGACGGCGCCCGTCTATCAGCAACTCGCCGCCAATCTGCCCGAACTCGATATGGCCTGGACGGCCCGCATGGGCACGCAATGGCAGGTGAACAACGAGTCCGCCGACACGATTCGCTCCATGACGCACGCGGGTGTGCTGCAGGCCAGCGTGAACCGGCTGCCGGACCTGCCGGGCTACATCGTCATGCGCAACTGCGACGATAGCGGCAAACCCGTCTGGCAGATGCTGCTGCCGCTGGCCGACGACCGGGCCGGGATGGCGATCAGGATTCCGGGCCTGAATGGCCGCGATCTGTGGGAGGCGATCTTCACGGCCGTCAACGGACGACCCGCGATGACGATCGGCGGCGTGACCTACGCGCCGGCAGGTTGATTGCGGTGCCGGCACCGGCACGGATCAGCGGAACACACCGGAGAAGACGCGCCAGCGTGGACGCCCGGACGATCCGGAACGCCTGGCGGCGCGTGGGTTGGGCGGACTCGTGCGGGGCAACGCGCAGGCCGGCCGGGAGCGACACCCCCGGCCGGCCTGCGGGCACTTACTTGATGAAGCTGAGCTGCTGGCTGATCCTGTCGAGAACCGGCTTCTTCTTTTCGTTGAAGGCGACCTTGTTCTGCTGGATCAGGTTGTTACCCTTGGTGTCGATCGAGATGATCAGCGGACCGAACACCTTGACGCGGTTGATCCACAACGTTTCCGGCATGCCCAGATCCTGCCATTCCGCGCCTTCGATTTCCTCGACCAGCGTGGCGGCCAGCACCGCGCAGCCGCCGGGGAAGATCGCGTGGACGGCCTTGTGTTCCTGGCAACCCGCCGCCGTTTCCGGGCCCATGCCGCCCTTGCCGACGATCAGCTTGACCCCGGTTTGCGCGATGAACTGGCGTTCGAATTTTTCCATGCGCATGCTGGTCGTCGGACCGATGGAAACCATTTCGAAGCTGCCGTCGTCCTTCTTGCGCACGATCGGGCCCGCATGGAAGATTGCGCCGCCTTCGAGGTCGACCGGGAGTTGTCGACCCTGTTCGATCAGCCGTCGATGCGCGACGTCCCGGCACGTGACCAGGCGGCCGGTCAGATAGACGACGTCGCCGATGTTGAGATCTTCGAGATCTTCGCTCTTGATGGGGGTGGTCAGAATCTTTTTCACAGCACCACTCCTTCGTGGGACAGGATTTCATAGGACAGGTCGGCATTGATGCGGATCTTGCCGCGGCGATGCGCCCAGCAACCGGTGTTGACGGCGACGCCGATGGTCGACGGGTGACGTGCCGACGACTCGATATTGACGCCCATCACGCTGTTGTTGCCGGTCAGGCCTTGCGGCCCGATGCCGATTTCGTTGAGCCCTTGCTCGAGCAGATCCTCCATCAGGGCGGCGCGCGGATTGTCGCTCTTCGAGTCGACCGGGCGCAGGATCGCCAGCTTGGAGAGGCGGGCGGCCGTTTCGACCGAGGTCGACACGCCGACCCCGACGAGCAGCGGCGGGCATGCATTGACGCCGCGTTCCGTGATGACGTCCATCACGAACTCCGCCACGCCTTCGTAGCCTTGTCCGGGCATCAGGACCTTGGCCGCGCCGGGCAGGGTGCAGCCGCCACCGGCCATGTAGACGTCGATGGTGCAGCTGTCTTGTTCCGGAACGATGCGCCAGTCGAGCCAGGGAATCTGGGTGCCGGTGTTCGTGCCGGTGTTCTTCTCGTCGAACGTTTCGACGGCGTTGTGGCGCAGCGGGCCCATTTGCGTCGCGCCGGCGGTCGCGTCGCGCAGGATCTCTTCCAGTTCGCCCAGCAGCGGAAAATGGGCGCCGGCCTCGACGAAATACTGGATGACGCCGGTGTCCTGGCAACTCGGGCGGTTCAGCTTGTCGGCCGCGTCCTGATTGCTGTCCATCGAATCGTAGATCGACTTCGCAAGCGGATTGGTTTCAAGCGTGCGCAGATCCGCGAGCTTCGCCTTCACGTCCTTGGGCAGGCGCTTGCCGATATAGGCCGTAAATTTCGCCATGGTGTCCGTCACGGACTGAATGGCTGCTTCCTTGTCCATTTTGCATTCCTCTAGCAACGTATTGAGTGGGGGGACGAGCATGTGAGTTCAGTGCGCGGCGGCATTGCCGCGCGTCAGCGCCGAGCGCTGCGAACGGGCCAGCGACAGCGTGAGTACGACGGAGAGCACCAGCAGGCCGGCGACGAAACAGAGTCCGCCCGCGAAGCTGCCGGTCTGGTCCTTGATCCATCCGATCATGGCCGGCCCGACGAAGCCGCCGAGGTTGCCGATCGAATTGATGGTGGCGATGCCGGTCGCGGCCGCGGCACCGGAGAGGAACGTCGTCGGCATGGTCCAGAGCGGCGGCTTGGCGCAGCTGATCCCGATGTTGACCAGCGTGAGGGACGCGATCAGTCCGACCACGCTATGGGAGAGCGCGGCAACCACCAGACCGACGATCGCCGCCACGCAGGCCAGCACGACGTGCCACGTGCGTTCGCCGGTGCGGTCGGAGTGGCGTGACCAGACGACCATCGCAACGACCGACACGATCGGCGGAATCGCGTTGAGCAGGCCGACCGTCATCGACGACACGCCGAGATGCCGGATGATCTGCGGTGCCCAGATGCCGAGGGTGTACAGGCCGGCCGACGTACCGAAGTAGATCAGCGACAGGGCAAGCACACGCGGATTCGCCAGGCCGCTGACGATGCCGTGCCTGGCCGTGGTCGCCCGGCTGGCAGCTTCCTGATTCATGACGCCGACGAGCCAGTTGCGCTCGTCCTCTTTGAGCCATTTGGCCTGTTCGGGGCGATCGGTCATGAAGAACAGGACGACGAAACCCAGGATGACCGCCGGCACGGCTTCGATCACGAACAGCCACTGCCAGCCGTGCAGGCCCATCACGCCGTTCATTTCGAGCAACGCCGCCGACAGCGGCGACCCGAGCGCCGTGGAGATCGGCGCGGCGGCCATGAACAGCGCCACGACGCCGGCACGGCGGCGCGCGGGGAACCAGTAGCCGAGATACAGGATGATGCCGGGGAAGAACCCGGCTTCCGCCGCCCCCAGAAGAAAACGGATGAGGTAGAAGCTCGTCGGTCCCGTGATGAAGGCCATGCACACGGAAACGATGCCCCACGTAACCATGACGCGCGCGATCCACAACCGCGCGCCGACCTTGTGCAGGATGACGTTGGAGGGCACTTCGCAAATGAAGTAGCCCCAGAAGAAGATGCCGGCTCCGAGGCCGAGTATCGATGCGCTGAAGCCCAGGTCCGTTTTCATCGTCAGCGCGGCGAAGCCGAGATTGACCCGGTCGATGTACGCGACGAAGTACAGCAGCATGATGAAAGGCACGATACGCCAGCTCACCCGTCGCAACGTGCGCTTTTCAAGTTCCATGTCCATGGAATGTCTCCGTTATCCAATGACCAATCGATGTCCGGGCCGTCTGATGCAGCCTCGACGCCGTCTCCCGGAAGCCTTCAGGCGAGCGCTTCGGTGACGCAGGGCGAAGGTTAATCCGATAGAATTTCGTGAGAATCGACCTGGATTTAATTCATCATTGCAAAAAATTCACGAATGAATACGGACTCGGAGCTGGGCTTCTTTTGCTTGCTGGTGAAACAGGGGAGCTTGGCGGCGACTGCGCGCGAATTGAACCTGACCCCGCCGGCGGTCTCGCGCCGGCTGTCGGCCATGGAGGATCGTCTGGGGGTGCGCCTCCTGAATCGCACGACCCGGCGCATCAGCCTGACCAGTGAAGGCGAAGTCTATTTCGCGAACGCGCGGCGCATCCTGAGCGACATCGACGACATGGAGCGTCTGGTGTCCAGCACCCGCGAAGCGCCGAAAGGGTTGTTGCGCGTCAACGCGCCGTTGGGATTCGGTCGATCCTATATCGGGCCGTCGATCTCGGTGTTCAGCCAGGCTTACCCCGACGTCGAGGTGCAACTGCATCTCACCGACCGGCCCGTCAGCCTGCCGGACGAAAGCATCGATTTATCCGTGCGTTTTGGCGAGATGCCGGACTCGCGTCTGATCGCGAAGAAAATCGCGTCCAATCGCCGCTTGCTGGTGTCGTCGCCGGCGTATCTGCGGCTTGCCGGTCAACCGGCTCACCCACACGACCTGACGCACCATCAGTGCATCGTGCTGCGGCAGAACGATGCCGCCTACGGCAACTGGCGCCTGACCCGCGGCGGCCGCACCGAGACGGTCAAGGTGCACGGCAAACTGAGCACCAACGACGGGGAGGTCGCGCTGAACTGGGCGCTGGAGGGGCACGGCATATTGATGCGCGCTGAATGGGACATTGCCAAATACTTGCGGAGCGGCCGGCTGGTGCAAGTATTGAGCGACTTCGACACGCCGCCCGCCGACATCTACGTGGTGTATCCGGAACGGCTGAATCTGTCGGCAAAGGTCGCGTGCTTTGTCGAGCACCTGCGAAACTACCTCGGCGAGCATGCCGACGGTCCGTCTCCGGTCGATTCGAACTGGTAGGTCATCGCGGTTGCAACGAGTACCCGGGCCGATGCGCGCGGGTATTTACGGCCTCAACCGCAACGTCACATCCGCATTCGGCGTTGCGCCGACTTTCTCGAGCGCGGCAACCGCAGCGTCGTTGCCTTGCAGGATGGCGTTCTGCAGCGCCGTGCGGCCGAGTGCGTCGAGGTGATCCGGATTCGCGCCATGTGCGACGAGCACCGGCAGCATGTCGAGCCGGCCGAACAGCGCGGCGAATGACAGTGCCGTTTCGCCGGCGTAATTGGTCTGGTCGATCGGGCAGTGCGTATCGGCCAGCCGCTTCGCGATCGCAGTCTCCCCCTTGAACAGCGCCCCCATCAGTGCCGTGTTGCCGTGACGATCGCCGATGCATGGGTCGGCACCGTTGCGCAGCAGATAGTCGAGCGTCGCGGGCTGGTCGCGGTAGGCTGCGAGGATGACCGCGGTATAGCCTTCGCGCGTCGTCGTGTCGATCGGGTAATGCGCGTCGACGAGCGACTGCAGGATATCGATGCGGCCGAGACGCGCGGCGGCAAACCACGCATCGTCGTATTGGCGCAGATCGGCGTGCAGTCGGGGTGGGGAACGGCGGCGGGCTGTGCGAGCGGTGCGCAAGCCGCGACCACGACGGCGCCCGCGATCGCGAGCGTACGGAAGAGGGCGGTTTGGAGTCGATTCTTCATCTGCGATGCGCGCCGCGCATGGCCGCGCGGCGCAATCAGGTAGGGTGGGACGCGAAGGCGGCGCGTGCAGCCTTCGCGCTATCGCCCGATCAGTTCTCGACGAGCTTGTCGGCGAGCGACTTCACACGGGACGGGTCGGCATGCGTCGCACGCGCGAGGCGCGTGCCGTAGTCTGCGTCTGCCTTGTAGAAGTACGACAGCATCGCGTACTTGTTCGCGTCGTTCGTCACGTGGCTCAGGTCGCCCGACAGCGCGGTCACCAGGTCCTGCCGTTCTTGCGCGGACAGCATCCGGTAATACTCGCCCGCTTGCCGGAAGTTCAGCGTCTTGCCGATCGCGGCCTGCTGCGTCGTGCCGGACAGCGGCGTCTGGACCGACTTGTAACGCGGGTTCTGCGCGAGTTCGTTCAGCGTCGACGGCTCGTAGTTCACTTCACCCTTGCGGTCGCCGAAGTTCATCGCGCCGTCCTGGTTGTTGTTCGTGACGGCCACGCGCGGACGATTGATCGGCAACTGGTTGAAGTTCGCGCCGAGGCGGTACATCTGCGTATCCGCGTACGAGAACATCCGGCCCTGCAGCATCCGGTCTTCCGACGGCTCGATGCCGGGTACCATCCGCGACGGTGCAAAGGCGGATTCCTCGGTCGACTCGAAGTAGTTGTCCGGCACGCGGTTCAGCGTCAGCGTGCCGACCTTGCGTTCGGGAATGCCGGCCCACACCTTCGTATCGTCGAGCGGGTTGAAGTCGAACGCGTCGAGTTCGGACGGCTTCAGCACCTGAATATAAAGATCCCACTTCGGCGCGTTACCGGCCTTCAGCGCGCCATACAGGTCGTTCGTCATCAGGTTCCAGTCGGCGCCGATCGAACCCGCAATGTCCTTCGGGCGAAGCCCGTGCATCCCTTGCTGGCTCTTCCAGTGGAACTTCACGTACGTGTACTTGCCGTCGGCGTTGACGAACTTGAACGCGTGCACGCCGTAGCCGTCCATGTGCCGGTACGAATCGGGCATGCCCTCGGTCGTGTATAGCCGGGTCAGCATGCTGGTCGCCTCGGGCGCATGCGCGAAGAAGTCGAACGCGAGGTTCGCGTCCTGCACGCCGGTGACGGCGCTCGGCTTGTTCGCATGCACGAAGTCAGGGAACTTGATTGCATCGCGGATGAAGAAGATCGGCAGGTTGATCCCGACCAGATCCCAGTTGCCTTGTTCGGTATAGAACTTCACGGCGAAGCCGCGCGGATCGCGCGCCTGCTCGGGCGAGCCGCGATAACCCATCACGGTCGAGAAGCGGACGAACACGGGCGTCTTCGTGCCGGGCGTGAAGACCTTGGCCGTCGTCAGATCGTTGAGGTCGGCGCTCGGTACGAACTCGCCGAATGCGCCGGTGCCGCGGGCGTGCACGACACGTTCGGGGATGCGTTCGCGATCGAAGCGCTGGAGTTTTTCGATGAGATGCGAGTCCTGCAGCAGCGTCGGACCGTTCGGTCCGGCCGTCTGGGAATTCTGGTTGTCGCCGACGGGCGAACCGTTGTCGCGCGTCAGTTCGACGGCATGGGAAGAAGAGGCCAATGCGACGCAAGCTGCGGCAATCATGCTCTGAAAAAAGCGATTCCCGGTGTATGACATATCGATGAGGTTCCTTGGCTGAGGGGGAAATGCCGACGAAATGTAATGGTTTCGACGTGAAACAAGCCAATTGAATCTCTCTAATTGAATGATAGGGAGTCGGATAGCTACTTCTATAATTCGGCTAACTAAATTAATTTATTCTGCCTGTGATGAAGCAGTGGAAGGCGAGCTATCGGGATGGAAAGGGCTGGTGCGTTATCGGTTTGAAACCAGTCGACCTATGCATCGAGACGGGCCTGCAACGTGACGCCAGCACTCCGTGATGGCGCGATTGAAGGCAACCTTGCCTGTGTGCCGTGGCACTCGCTACGCGCATGTCTGCCAGCGGCGAAGTGCGCGGGTATTCGTGCTCCGCGAATCCGTTGGCCATTCCTCGACGGGAACGAATTGCTGGAAACGGATCATTCGACTGCGCGACGAACAGGGAAGGGCAAAGCGACGGAGGCTGCGGTGCGAACAAGGTCGCCGACTACCAATGGCGACCAGCTGATCGCGCCTTGCCCGGATCGATTGACAACTCGACGGGAGGAATCATGGCGCATCACAATGCGGCGCACGTCTGCACGTGACAGCAAGGGCCGTTTCAAACGGAAAAAGCGGTAACATGAGCTTGCCTCGTGCCGGGCCTTTTCAAATTGATCAGCACTACTTCATGGGTTGACATATGGACGTAACAAAACCTCACATTCGATTTGCCTGGAATGGTTTTGAACGCGGTTGGCTATGCAGCAGTGGCGTGCTGACGGTATGGGGCAAAACACCGAACAGTGCCTACGAATTCTGGGTTCTGATGTTCGAGCCAAGTAGTAATTGCCGAATTCGAGCGGACCATCGTGGGCGCAGCCCAATTCCGGCACTGGTCGTAAGCTAAACGCAATAACAGACCCGGCCTTGGTCGGGTTTCTTTTTTGGGGAGCGAGTGCTTGGAGTTTTGCGCGGCATCTACAATCCAGCCTCTGTCATCAGCGTCCCGACCGTTTCCTTCGACAACTGCAGCCCGTGGCATTCCCACACCTTCTCGCAGGTCAGCGTCGGGCCAAAATCGGCATAGCGATCGCGGATGATCGTCGGCGCCCGTCGAGCCAGATCCTCATCCAGCCGCCGATTACCGGGACGCCCACGTTTGCGCGAAGCCAGTCCGGCGGCGCCAGACTCGCGGTAACGATCCACCAGACGCTGGACCCGACGTACGGTCACGCCCAGTCGTTCGGCCGCGCGTCCGGGCTTGAGTCCCATTGGTAGGAAGCGCGATCAGCACGCACGAACCTGAAGGGGGCTAGAGGGGGAGCATCGCAGTGGCGTCGGCGCTGATCTGAACAGCTTAGACGGTCGAGCGCCCGTCTGCGCCAAAGCACGACGTTTCGGGCGATCCTGGATTTAGCGCGATCGGTCTAGCAGCCAGAAAGGTGGGAGATCAAATTCCGTCATTCCGGAAAATTTTCGTAGATCCAGAAAGATAATCACCGCACGCGCTGCTTCGTTGCTTACTTGCGACTGCGTGGTGAATGCCGCGCTTTCTTGGTCTGCTGGTCAGACGGCGCGTCGTTGGCGTCGCCGACTTCCGAAAGCACGTGCTCTTCCATCAACGCCAGCGTACGCATGCAAAATTCGTTACCGGCAGTACGCTCGGCGTCGGAGAAATACGCCATCGCAGGTGCAATCGACGACTCGTTCGCGAGCTTCACGACGGCCTTTTCGACGACGTCGAGCCCCTTTCGCGTCAGGTGCACGATGAATCCGCCGGCATGGCCAGGATCGGGGCGGCGCTCGACCATCCCGAGGCTCGCCAGGCGGTCGATCTTCTTGGTGATTGCACCCGACGTCACGAGCAGCGCGCGGTACAGGTCGGTCGGGCGTTTCGCGTAGGGTTGCCCGCTGCGGCGCAGCGCAAGCAGCACGCGCATGTCGGAGCCGCTGATGCCCCACATGCGCTGGCACATCTTGTCGAACGACTGCTCGACGAGCGTGCCGATCCGCATGAAATAGATCGCCAGCAGGAAATTCGACAAGTCGAGATCGCTGTGCTCGTGCTGCCACTGCAGCGTGATCAGTTCGATCAGGCTGTTGCGCGGCAGGCTTGCCTTGGCGGCGGGTTCCATCTGCGTCGGGGCCGCCGGGCTGCCGGCGGTTCGGCGACGGGTGGGCTGCTTCGCGTCTGCGGTGCTCATCTCGATGGCTTCCTTGGAAGGGGTGCGACCGGGTCGATCGTAACGGAGCGGCGACTGGTACCGCTATCTGCCATTGTACGTAAGTTTCCCGGTCGCACGTCCACGTGCATCGCTACCCTGCCTGCACGGCCGCCCGCAGCATGTCGGCCACCTGTCGCTGGGCGAGCGCGGCGGCATCGACCTCGCCGCGCATGCCGTAGAACGTGTGCAACATGCCCGCATAGCGCACGCAGGTCGTCGGCACGCCCGCATTGGCAAGCTTGCGCGCATACGCTTCGCCATCGTCGCACAGCACGTCGCACTCGGCGGTGATCACGAGGGCCGGCGGCAGGCCCGCGTGGCTCGCTGCATGGAAAGGCGACAGCGTCCAGACCGACGGCGACACGCCGTGATCGAGCGCGTACTCGCGAAAGGCGTGCGCGACGTCGGCCGTGCGTTGCACGAAGCCTTCCGCGTACACCGACCGCGATGCGTGCTGCTGGCGCGCGTCCGTCGCCGGGTACACGAGCGCCTGTGCGAGGAGGCGCGGCCGCGCATTCTCGCGCGCGAGCAGGCACACGACGGCGGCGAGATTGCCGCCCGCCGATTCGCCGAATACCGTCAGCCGTGCGGTCGGCAGCCCGTGCTCGTGCCCGTGTTCGGCCGCCCAGCAGGTCGCCGCCCAGACGTCATCGAGCGCGGCGGGGAACGGATGCTCGGGCGCGAGTCGATAGTCGACGCTGATCACGGCCAGCCCCGAGTCGTTGGCCAGGTGCCGGCAGACGGCGTCGAAGCTGTCGAGATTGCCCATTCGCCATCCGCCGCCGTGAAAGGCCAGCGTCACGCCGGTCGCGCCGTCGGGATGGTAGATGCGCACCGGGATGCCGCCGCCCGGGCCGGGCACCGCGAGGTCGAACACCTTGTCGATGCGTGGGCCGGCCGCCCGTGTGGCCGTGCGCGCAGCGATGCCGGCGCGCGCGTCGTCGGCGCTCATCTGCGCCAGGCTCGGCCGCGCGGCAGCCGCGTCGGCGAACGCGCGTAGAGACGGATGAATCAGGTCGCGCGGGGAGGGCTGTTTCATCGTGCTCATGGCGTGGGCGTGGCCGACGGGGCAAACGTGATCGCAGGAATCGCGGCCTTCACGCTCAGGCCGCCGTCGACAGTGACGATCTCGCCGGCCATGTGCGCGCTCAGGTCGGACGCGAGGAACAGCAGGTGGCCGGCGATCTCGGCGGGCGTGGCCGCGCGCCCGATCGGGATCGCTTCGCCGACGCGCGTCCAGGTCGCGGCGTCCAGCCGCTGGTTCAGCCGCGGCGTGCGCACGAACCCCGGCGACACCGCGTTGATGCGCACGTTGTAAGGCGCATACTCGACACCCGCGCAGCGCACCAGATGGTGCAGCGCCGCCTTCGACGCCGCATACGCGACCTCGCTCGGCACCGCGCGATCGCCGGCGAGCGAGCCGACGAACGCGAACGTGCCGCCGCCGTCGCGCTTCATCATTTCGCCGCCGATCTGCAGCGCGAGGTACGCATGGCGCACGACGATGTCGAACTGCTGCGCCCAAGACGCGTCGTCGACGGCGGCCAGCGGCTTGATGCCCGCCACGCCGATGATGTCGACCACGCCGTGGATGCGGCCGAATTGCTCGCGTGCCGTGTCGAACACGCGCTGCATGTCGTGGCGCGAGGTGGCGTCGGCCGTGCATGGAATACCGCCGACAGCGTCGGCGATGCGGCGCGCGAGCGTCTCGTCGCGGTCGACGCAAAGCACGCGTGCACCGGCCTGCGCAAGCGCGTGAACCGTCTGCTCGCCGATGCCTTGGCCGGCGCCGAGCACGACGAAACCGCGTCCGTCGAGGCGCAACAGGGACAAGTAATCCGGTGTGTGGCTGCGGGTTGGGTCGTGGGTCATCAAGGTTCTCCTCAGGCTTCGACGGCTTCGGTGGTGGCGCGATGCGCGGGCAGCAGATCCTGCCAGGCCGCATCGTCCGCGAGCGGCCGGTCGCACGCGCTGACGCCGCGCAGGTCGAGCCCGAGCGCGGGCGGCTGCTCGTTGTTCATCACGCGCTTGACCGCTGCCAGCAGTGCGCGGCGTACGCGCACGACGGCCTGGTCCGCCGGCACCAGATGCTCGCGCGAGCGGTCGTACAGCGGCCCCTGGGACAGCCCGATCGTCGCATCCTCGACTTCGACGCCGCGCAGGCCGGTCCAGTTTTCCTTCATCAGCGCGCGGCTCTGGCCGAACGAATCGGCCCAGCTCGCGTTGAACGTGCAGTTCTTGCGATCGTAGTACTTCGGATCGTCCAGGCCCAGCAGTTCGATGATCTTGTCGTCGGTGACCGGCGAGTCGCCGTGCACGACGATATAGGTGCTCGTATGCATGTCGTCTTCCGGCACCTCGAGCACGGTGAACAGGAACGCCGGCGCGGGAATGATGCGGCCGTACGGCACGATGAACGGCACGACGCGCGCGTTGCGCACACCCGGCTCGCCGGTCTTGCGCAGCGCAACATAGTGAAAACCGAACGCCGTGTCCTCGATCTTCAGCGACGGTTCGAGGTCGTTCGACGCGAGCGCGGCCGGATTCACGACGTCCGGATTGCGCGTGAACGAATCGTCCTTCCAGCCCGGTCGCGCCATGTTGGTATGCAGCACGCCGACGTGCGAGCTGTCCTCGCCGCCTTCGACCAGCTGCAGGTAGTTGCAGGCGACGTTGATGCGCAGCACGACGCGATGGTCCGGAGCCGCATCCATGAACGCATAGCGCGAGAACGCGGGTTCCAGCTCCTTCGGGCCGACATACGCCCACACGATGCCGCCGGCTTCGCGCACCGGGAACGCGGGCGCCTTCATCCGCGCCGCGTACTTCGGGTCCGCATGGTTCGGTGTCTCCAGCACGGCGCCGGACACGCTGAACTTCCAGCCGTGATACAGGCAGCGAATGCCGCCTTCCTCGACACGGCCGAGCGCGAGCGACGCGCCGCGATGCATGCACAGCTCCTCGAGCAGGCCGACCTCCCCGTTCGAATCGCGGAACGCGACGTACTGCTCGCCTAGCAGACGCACGCGCAGCGGCGCGCAGTCCGGCTCCGGCAGTTGCGCGGACGTGCAGACCGGGTGCCAGTAGCGCCGCATCAACGTGCCGCCGGGCGTGCCCGGGCCGACGCGGCACAACATCTCGTTATCTTCGTGGCTCAACATGTTGGACTCCTGTTCAAATGGTGGTCATGCATTGCGTTGCGTGCGCGTGCCGGCCGACGACACGATCCGGTGGTGCGGCACCAGCCGACGCCAGTCCTCGCCCGGGCCGATCTCGCCGGATACGCCGATCGCACCGCCCGAATCTGCCCGCAGCGCCGGAATGTCCTGCTGATCGCGCTCCGCACGTGCGCACGCGAGCAGCGTGCGGTGCAGGCGGCTGATCGCGAGATCGGCCGTCGACAGCATTTCCTGCGACCGGTCGCGGATCGCGCCGCTCGAAATGCTGCAGGCGGCGTCTTCCTGCGTGATGCCGTCGAATCCGGTGAAGTGGCCGTCGCGCTGCGCCCGACGATCCTGGCGATAGCCGTTGATGAACGACATCGCGGCCGGCGAGTCGCAGGTATCGAGCGTCATCCCGTACTTGCGCAGCGTCGGCTCGTCGAGACCGACGAACTTGAGCTGCGCGCTGCGCAGCGGCTCTTCGCCGACCGGCTTCTGCGCATCCCACCACACGTGGAAGAAGTAGCAGCGCTCGTCGTTGATCGGCACCGCGGCGAGCCATACGTCGCCGTTCGCGTTGGCGATGAAGCTCGGCGCGATGAACGACGTGACGCGCGCGATGCGGTTGTCGCCGGCCTGGCGGATCGCGACATAGTGAAAGCCAAAATCGGTCTCGTCCGCCTCGATCGTCGGGGCCGCGTCGAACTGCATGTGCGTGATCTTCCCCGCGTAGTCCAGGTCGGACGCGTTGGTCTGCGCGAGGGCGGAACTGTGCAGCACCGTCAGGTGCGACGAATCGACGAGACCTTCGATCACCTGCACGAAGTTGCAGTTGACGATCGCGCACACGTTGATGCGATGGGTATCGGGCTGGTCCATGAACGCGCGGTGCGGGAACGGCGGCGCCTTGCCTTCGGGGCCGAGGTACGCCCACATCAGGCCGCCCGCCTCGCGCACCGGATACGTGCGGCCGCGGATGCGGCTCTTGAACTTCGGATCGGGGACGTTCGGCGTTTCGAGCACCGTGCCGTCCACCGCGAATTTCCAGCCGTGATAGATGCAGCGCAGGCCGTCGCCGTCCGCGCGGGCGAGCTGCATCGACGCGCCGCGGTGCAGGCAGCCTTCGTCGTAGAGGCCGGGCCGGCCATCGCGGTCGCGCCAGACCACGAACCGCTGCCCGAGCAGCTCGATCGTTTCCGGATCGCCGTTCGGCTGCGGCAGGTCCGACGACTGGATCACCGGCAGCCAGAAGCGGCGCATCGCGTTGCCCATCGCGGTGCCCGGGCCCGTGCGGCACATCAGTTCATTGTCCTGCTTGGTCAGCATGTTGAATTCCTCGTTCCAGTGTTCAGTGGGATGCGTGCGGCGGCGTCAGAGATCGAGCACCAGTCGCGCAGTCTTCGCTCGCGAGCAGCACGGCATGAAGCTGTCGTTGCGCGCTTTCTCGTCGTCGGTCAGGTACAGGTCCCGGTGATCGGGCTCGCCGGCCAGCACCTTCGTCATGCAGGTACCGCACACGCCTTGCTCGCACGACAGCGGCAGGTTGAATCCGGCATCCAGCAGCGCATGCGCGGCCGTCTGGCCGGCGCCCACTTCGATCACTTCGCCGCTGCTGCGGATTTCGATCTCGAACGGGCCGTCTTCGTCCGACGGCTCGACCGGCGGCCCCGCGAAATATTCGCGGTGCAGATGCACGTCGTCCCAGCCGAGCGCGCGCGCGGTCTGCAGGACGTGATCCATGAATCCCGTCGGCCCGCACACATACAGATGCTTGTCGGCCGACGGCGCGCCGATCGCGGCGTGCGCATCGAGGTGCTGTCCGTCCGGACCGTCGTCGACATGAACCTGCACGCGGGCGTGCGGATCGTCCGCGGCCGAAAGTTGCTGCACGCGTTCGACGAATGCCATGCGCGACAGCGAGCGGCCGCAGTAGTGCAGGTCGAACGGGCGGTGCTCGCGCGCCAGTTGCTGCGCCATGCAGAGGATCGGCGTGATGCCGATGCCGCCCGCGAACAGCAGCGACCGCTCGGGGCCGCGGTGCAACGCGAAGTGGTTGCGCGGCGCGCTGATCGACAGCGTGTCGCCTGCGCGGACATCGTCGTGCAGACACCTCGATCCGCCGCGCGATTGCGGTTCGCGCAGCACGCCGATGCGGTAGCGCGACCGTTCGTCGGGCAGGTCGACCAGCGAGTACTGGCGCACGAGCCCGCCGGGCAGGTGCACGTCGATATGCGCGCCGGCCTCGAAGTCGGGCAGGGGGGCGTCCGACAGCGGCGTGAGTTCGTAACCGACGATGCCGTCGGCGAGCCACGTCTTCGCGGATACGCCGACTTGCAGCAGCGCGTTCGACGACGGAGTGTTCTGTTCCATGATGGACGCTCGTATGAGAAGGGGCGCGTGCGTCAGGCCGCGACGGGAAGACGGCGCCGGATGACTACCGGCGACGCGCCCAGTTGTTGCTGGATGAGCCAGCGCGCGAGACCCTGGTCCATGACGCGCACATGCTCGGGAAACCATCCGGCCAACGCGCGGGCGAATGCACGGACGACCTGCGGCCGGCCTTCGGCCAGCGCGGCGCGCACCTCGTCGGTCGACTGCAGCACGGCCGCGTGCTCGTCGATATGGCAGCCTGCGGAGCCGTAAGCCGTCTCGCGCATCGCGTCGTCTTCGTCGCCGAAATGGCTGTGTGCGTGCGCGGCAAACGCGTCGAGCGCGCGCCCGAGATCGTCGTCCGGCGTCGTGAGCAGCGCATTCACGCACGCGACGAATTCGTGATGGGTGTCGTCCATCGACCCGTGACCGAGCACGTAGTCGTCATTCCAGACGAAGCCGGCAGCGTCCGCCGGCGACGGCGCAGGTCCGTTCCGGGCAGCGGTCCCGTGATCTTCTGACTCTTTCATTTCCATACCTCGTTCCATGAAGCGGATCCGACGAATCGTTATCGTCTTCCGTGGAAGATATGTTGATGCGTGCCGAAAGTCGAGGTAGGGAAAACTATGACTGGCTTGAATTCTCCGGTGAAGCCCCATGCGACCGCCCTCACGGGTCAGCCTAGGGGTAACTCACGATCCGCCGGTCGGTTGACACGGAAGATGCGTGATTACTATCTTCCACGGAAGAACAGAATTACATGGAGGCATCACAATGAGTCTGCGGACAAATGGGTTTGGAGAAGGGTTGGCACGGTGCAAGACGGTTTGCATCGGCCTGTCGGCGCTCGCGGCATGCGCGTCGGTCGCCGTGCACGCGCAATCGAGCGTCACGCTGTACGGGATCATCGATACAGGCGTCGAATACATCACGAACGTCGGCCCGCAGAAGCAGAGCGTGGTGAAGGTGCCGCAGCTCACCGGTTCGCTACCGTCACGGTGGGGCATACGCGGCAAGGAAGACCTGGGCGGCGGCCTGAGCGCCGTATTCGTGCTGGAGTCGGGCTTTTCGCCGGGGCAGGGGACGCTGAACCAGAGCGGCCGCCTGTTCGGCCGGCAGGCGTACGTCGGCCTGTCGGGGCGGTGGGGCACGCTGTCGTTCGGCCGCCAGTATTCGCAGATCTACTGGGCGATACCCGGCGACACGATGGGGCCGAACATCTATGCGGCGGGGCTGCTCGACACGTATCTGGCGCAGGCGCGTCTCGACAACACGATCGTCTACAGCATTACGGCGTCGGGCTTCACCTTCGGCGTCAGCTATTCGCTCGGACGCGATGCGGTCGCGCCCGCGGCCGCCGGCGGATGCGCGGGCCAGTCGCCGACTGACTACCGCGCGTGCAAGACGATCGCCGCGATGCTGAAGTACGAGTCCGACAGTTGGGGAATCGCTACCGCGATCGACCGGAACAATGGCGGCGGCGGCCCCGGCTCGCCCCTACCGAGCAGTTCGCAGACCGACACGCGTGCCGTCATCGACGGTTACGTCAAGTTCGGCACCGCGACGATCGGCGGCGGCTTCCTGCACCGTATCGATCACGGCGAGCTCGCACCGGGCGTCGTCGACGCAAATAGCAATTACTGGTGGCTCGGCGCGACCTATCTGCCGGTGCCAAGTGTCGTCCTCGACGCGCAGTACGGCCATCTCACCGTGAGCGGGCACGATGCCGGCGCGTCGGTCGTCGCGGCGCGCGCGATGTACCTGCTGTCGAAGCGCAGCTCGGTGTACGTGACCGCGGGGCGCATCTTCAATCAGCGCAACTCCGTGCTGACGATCGACGGCGGCACCGCGGGCACGTCGTCGTGGCCGGCCGCCGGCGTGGACCAGACCGGGGTGATGCTCGGTATTCGTCATATGTTCTGACGGGGCGGCACACGCGTCGGGGCGCGTGTGCCGGCGATCGTTCTGGCGGGCAAGCGTCGCGGAAGCGACGCGAGCGGAGCAACTTCCACGGATGATTTCAGGGTGATCCTCTGCAGAAAATCTGCAGGACGCTATATGCAATACAGCGTTGCAGGAGCGAAACAGTCGCTTCAAACCCGTGAATTATCGATGTTCATGCGGATCACGATCATTCGCTCGATTCAGGTCAACTCCGACTTTACGTCTTCCATGGAAGATGCGATGATGATTTTCAGAAACATCCTGGAGAGAGCCTCGCGCGCCTGGCGCTGTGAGCCTGTCTCCGCCGAAACTCTGGAGACACGCATGAAGTTGCAGACTGGAACGCCCGATCCGGGCGCCGATCCGACGCTGCCGGTCGGCGGACTGTCCTACGTCAGGGGCGCCGACGATCCCGCGTTGAGCGAACTGACGGTCGCGGCACTGCTGGCCGACACCGTGAAGCGCCATGGCGAACGCCCCGCCGTCGTCTTCCGCGAGCAGGGCGTGCGCTGGACCTGGCGAGCGTTCGCGGCAGAGGTCGATGCGATGGCGGCCGGCCTGCATACGTTGGGCTTGCGCCGGGGCGACCGCATCGGCATCTGGTCGCCCAACCGGTTCGAGTGGACCGTGACCCAGTTCGCGACCGCCCGGCTCGGCCTGATCCTCGTCAACGTCAATCCCGCGTATCGGCTCGCGGAGCTGGAATATGCGCTGAACAAGGTCGGCTGCAAGGCGATTGTCGCGCCCGAATCGTTCAAGACGTCCCGTTACCTGGACATGTTGCGGACGCTGGCCCCCGAACTGCCGCACTGCGCGCCCGGCGCACTGGATTCGGCGAGGCTCCCCGCGCTGCGCTGGGTGATCCGCATGGAGGACGTCCCCACGCCGGGCATGCTGACGTACCGCCAGGTGCTCGCGCGCGGCGCACACGTCTCGACGGACGAACTCGACGTGATCGCCGCGACACTCGACGCCAACGACCCAATCAATATCCAGTTCACGAGCGGCACCACCGGCGCGCCGAAGGGCGCCACGCTGACGCACCGGAACATCGTCAACAATGCGCGGTTCGTCGCCGCGGCCATGAACCTGCGCGAAGCGGACCGGCTGTGTGTGCCCGTGCCGCTGTATCACTGCTTCGGCATGGTGATGTCGGTGCTCGCGTGTACGGCCAGCGGCGCGTGCATGGTCTTTCCGGGCGAGGCGTTCGATGCGGCAGCCACGATGGCGGCCGTGAGCGACGAGCGTTGCACCGCGCTGCACGGCGTGCCGACGATGTTCATCGCGCAGCTCGATCACCCGGACTTCGCGCGGCATGACTTCTCCAGCCTGCGTACCGGCATCATGGCCGGCGCGCCGTGCCCGATCGAGGTGATGAAGCGGGTCGTCGCGAACATGCACATGACGGAAGTCACCATCGCCTACGGCATGACGGAAACCAGCCCGGTGTCGTTTCAGAGCGCGACGGACGATCCGCTCGACAAGCGGGTCTCGACGGTCGGGCATATCCAGCCGCATCTGGAATGCAAGGTCGTCGACATCGACGGGAACGTCGTGCCCGTCGGCGAGACGGGCGAGCTGTGCACGCGCGGCTACTCGGTCATGCTCGGCTACTGGGACGACGACGCGCGCACGCGGGAATCGATCCGCGACGGCTGGATGCATACCGGCGACCTCGCGACGGTCGACGCCGACGGCTACTGCAACATCGTCGGCCGCGTGAAGGACATGCTCATTCGCGGCGGCGAGAACGTGTACCCGCGCGAGATCGAGGAGTTCCTGTTTCGCCATCCGAAGGTGCAGACCGTGCAGGTATTCGGCGTACCCGATCAGAAGTACGGCGAGGAAATCTGCGCGTGGATCGTGCTCAAGCCTGGTCAGGATGCGTCCGAGGACGAGATCCGCGCGTTCTGCCGCGACCAGATCGCGCACTTCAAGATTCCGCGCTACATCCGCTTCGTCGACGACATGCCGATGACGGTGACCGGCAAGGCGCAGAAGTTCGCGATGCGCGAAACCATGATCCGCGAACTCGAACTGCGCGCAAGCAGCCCGACCTGAACCCGGGCACCCTTCCCATCAAGGAGACACCCATGACATCCGTCCGTTTCGAGCGTCACGGTTCCGTTGGCCACATCGTGCTGGACAACCCGCCGCTCAACCTGATCGCCAACGCGTTTTCCGAACACCTCAGCAACGCGATTCATGCGGCCAGCGAGTCGGATATCCGCGTGCTGCTCGTCCGCGCGGCAGGCCCGAACTTCAGCCAGGGCGGCGATATTCTCGATTTCATCGACAAGGAATTCAACGCGTGGCGCACGTTCATCAGCGACATGCATCACGCATACCGCAAGATCGAGGCGCTGCAGATTCCGACCGTATGCGCCGTGCGCGGCCGTGTGTGGGGCGGGGCGTTCGAGCTGGCGCTCGCATGCGACCTGGTCGTCGCGGCGGACAACGCATCGTTCCGCTGCATCGAGCCGTCGGTCGGCACGATTCCCGTCTGCGGCGCGGTTCAGCGGATTGCGGAACGGGCGGGGCCGGCGCGTGCGGCGCGCTACGTGATGTTGAGCGAGGTGATGTCGGGGGCGACGGCCGGCGAACTGGGTATCGCCGCCTTCGTGGTGCCGGACGACGAGGTCGAGCAAGCGGCGCGGGATCTGGCGGCCCGACTCTCGAATGGCCCGACACGCTCGTATGCGGCGATCCGCGCACTGCTGAAAGCCTGGTCGGCGGGCGGCGTGCCGGGCGCCGACCAGGTCGTGCTCGATCTCGGGATGCCGCTGCACAATACTGAGGACGCGCGGAGGGGACGGACCGCGCGCGTCGAAGCGATGAAGCAGGGTATGGAACCCGGACCGGTTACGTTTTATGGTCGCTGATGGGGCCACCTTGCGCGCATACCGAGCCAGTGCGGACGGAGCGTTAATGGCAACGCCGTGCTGGCGACCAGGGCCGCGTCGTCAGTTCCAGCCGTTCCGCTGCACGCCACGGCTTCAGCTTGCCATCCGCCACGTCCTGAATGACCTTGAATCGGTTCAGCTCGCGCATCGTCATCGTGATCCGCTCCGTTGCAGCCATCGCAGCCTCCGGCGCCGGACACCCGGCGGCCGGACAGCTTACGCGGCGCGAAAGCGGACATTTCTATGTAGCCCAAAGCGGACATTTCAATCTAGCCACTACAACCAGTTGTCCCCGCTAAGTTCAATTGTCGGGTTTCCCGCTAAATTGAAATGTCGCGGTGTTTGGGCTTTGTCTTGTCCTTGTTTATGGTGTTGGGGTGGGGCGGCGAAGCCGCCCCCCCGTTCCCTGATTCCTTCGACGCTGACTTCAAGAATCGCTTGATTCAGGTCAGCAAGCTCGATGGCACGCTGCTTCTTCAGCCCGATGAGCGCCTTCTTTGCCTGGACCTCGGCACCGCAATGGGTGCGCGACGGTGAGCCGGAAGCGCGGCGATCGTCACGCATATTCTGGATGCGCCGTGCGACTTCCAGTGCGCTGGACAGCCGCTTGTTCTCGACCTCGGCGCCTTGATCGATGCGCGTGATGCGATCGTATTGCTGACATGACAGCACCGCACCGTTGGCCTGTACTTCGATCATCCCGTCCGGATATTCGACGACCTCGACGTATTCATGCACGAGGCTCCGATTTGCCACCGAATCGGCGAGCAGATACATCACGCGGTCGTACAGCACTGTCAACGCGTTGGATACCTTGCGTGGCACGCGATACGACAGGATCTGTCTCAGATCCTCATCCGCACGCAGTGGCCGATGTGCGTCGTGATCGATTTTTGGCGGTTTGCCGAAGCGACGATTGAAATCAGCGATGAAGGAGGGCGCATACGCGTTGGCGGCCTCCCATGTGCTGATTCCGCGCAGTCTAAGCTCTTTGACGAGCCGGTCCTGCAGTGTCAGGTTGGCCCGTTCCACACGCCCCTTGGCCTGGCTCGTGTTTGCACAGAACGCGTCGATATTGAGCTCGTACAGCGCTCGGCCAAACTGCGTGACGCCTTTGCCCGCGGTCTCCGAGCGCTTCTTCACGTAAAAGACGCTGGCCTTGTCGCTATAGAACGCCATCGGTTTGCCGTGCGAATCCAGATACTTCGACAGCGCCTCAAAATAGCTGAACGTCGATTCGGTCGCCGTGAAATGCAGCGCCATCAGCCGTCCGGTTGCATCGTCGATGAACACCAGCAGCGTGCAAGCTGGCGCACGGTCCTCGAACCAACGGTGGTCGCTACCGTCGATCTGAATCAGTTCGCCCAGGCATGCACGGCGGTTGCGCGGTTGGTAGACCTTCGGCGGGCGTTGCTTGCGCGGAATCCACAGGCCGGAGGCCCTCATCAGCGTACGAACCGTTTCGACGGCCAGATCGATGCCATGACATTCGCGCAGCTTCTCGCACGCCAGCGTTGGTCCAAAATCCGTGTAACGCTCGCGGATCAACGCCAGCGCCCGCTGCGCCTTGCCAGCAGGCAACTGGTGATTGCTCGGGCGCCCACGCTTGCCCGACACCAATCCGGCCACGCCGGCTGCGCGATAGCGCAACACGAGCCGCTCAACTTGCCGCACGCTCAAACTCAGCCGGTCGGCTGCCTGACCGGGCTTGAGCCGGCACTCGGCCACTGCCTCAATGACCTTCAGCCGATCCACTTCACGCATCGTCATGGTGATCGTCCCAGTCGCGTTCATCGCCGGCGCTCCCTGTGAGGTGTCGGCGATCAACTACAGGCCAAAACACGACATTTTTATTTAGCGGAAACGCGACATCTGAACTTGGGACCTACACCAGTCAGTTCGATAATTCACGTTATGTCAAATTAAGCAAATGAATCGAGCGCTTCTTGCCGCAAGCTTCCGGCCCACTCCCGACACCAATATCACGAGCAAGTCGAGTCGCAATTTTGACGTGCTCGATTAGAATCGGCCTTGACCCAGGAAAGGAACGACCTGCGAATGTGACTGCCGCAAAGCTGTCGTCTGAGCCGCATGGGTCCCTTTCATTGACCAGGACATTGCTCAAGGGATATGCACGTGAAGCCATTGCACAGGCGCCTGACGTCTCCGGCTCAGTATCCCGGTGGGTTCGCATACCACGTAACACACGGAATCCGACTCCCGTCCATCGCAAAGAATGGCCTGGTCTCAGGTTACCGCGGTGTCCAGCATGACACCGGCAGGAATTGGTTCAGCCTTGGGGCCGCGAAGGAAAGCGCGTATGGCCATGACATCGTATCCAGCCACAAGGATCGGTGGTTTGTCCGCGCTATGTCCTTAGTCGAAGGCGGCTACTTTCAAGGTGTCGCTGTTCTTCGAGTCCCTGAACACTATCTCCGGATTCATCTCGGGTACTCCGCTGAATCTGAACGGAGCATCGCTGGCGCTGCGACGGTGCCTGCCGACATGCTCGAGCTATTCGTTGATCAAGCATGGTTGAAACTGCCCAGCGTCGTATTGCCGCCGATGTCCCTTCAATGGTTTTGGTTTCGCTCGACATTCAGAAAATCTCGTTGAACGATCGGTCTGGCATGCGTCCACGACCCAGCAGGCATTCGTGAAGACGCCAGATCAGTGGCGTTGAGGTGACAGTCGTCAAGGATGGTTGCATTGCCCCTGTTCACATTCCGTTATGGCTTCCCATTGCTTCTTTGAACTGGTTTTGAGGTTTTCCATTTCATTGGCCAAGTGCTCGAAATGCCCGCGATGAATTGTCACTGGCCGAACAAATTTTTTCGCGACAACCATTGGGAATGTCAGTGAGGCGACATTTCCGATATGGGCCGCCCAGAACATCTCGCTTCTGCAACGCTTGGTGCAGATCGTAACCGGATCGACCCAATTCCCTTTATCTTTGCTGCGGTAGTCCCCCTCAATATCTTTCAATATGACATCCTGATCCTCCATGTCGAGGATGTTGTCAAGAAGTGCGTCTTGCTCCGCGTGCCCGGACGTCCCGCTGCCATAGGTTTGAGGCGTTCCACTACCCACGACAATTGTCGCGCGTACACCATTGACCCATTCCTCACGCTTGCGCGGGATCTTCTTCAATCCTGTCGGATCGGTCCATCTAAATATATTTGGCGCGTATTGGTATGGATTTATTCCGCCGTCCAGGCCGATTGGATCCTGGCTTATGAAGATGCCGGCGCCAAAATCAAAATATCTGTGCCTGTTATAAGCAAGACCTGACTCCCAGTCAAAAATTTGACCTTGAAGCCTGATCGGTTGCTTGATCAGGTTCGCTTCAGTCCCTGCGGCTTTTCCTAGTGGTCCATAATGCGTCTCCCAGGTCACACGACCGAAATCGTCATGCATCCGCACGGGCGCCGAGTTTAAATCGTTCTCGAAGAAACACACGCTTTTCCCTGAAAGCGCAGGCATTGACGGTATCTGTTCCGAGGCGGGATCTGACGCTCCCGCCGGCACGGAGGTCCTGACTTGTTCTTCGTTTGTCATCGGGAAAGTGAGGTCGTCTCCCCGCGGACAACTGGAATATCCGACAGCCAGGGGCTGAAACGTTTCCGGATAGTAGAACCACTCGCGCCCACCGCGAAAAACCGTCGCTTCGGTCGTACGACTCTTTTGCAAGGGTGTCGCCCCTGCCGCCGCGCTCGGATTGCGCAGACGCGAGTCTCCTCCGCCGGCGTCGCAGGTGTATTCGGCAGTCAGCGTATCTGCGTCCCAAAAAAAGTGGGAAATATAGGACGACGTGCTGGCCTTGTCGCAGATGCCTGCCGAGTCCTTCTTCTCCACGGTGACGTGCGCAGTCTTGCGTACGCGCCGTCGGAATGCGTCGTATGCGTATATGACGTGAATGCTGACGTTGTGGGCCTCCGCGCCGGCGAGCACCGGTCGTAGCGACGTCGTTTCGATCAGTTGCCCGGACGCATCCCATCTCAACGTCAGATCTTGGTCGGCGCCCTGTTTGCGAATCAAGTTGCCCACGCGGTCAAATGCGTAATAGCAGCCGTCGTACTCACCTTCCCGGATCCATGCGTCAGTCTGACGCCTGTCTCCGTGGCGGACGCTGGTTTTCAGCAGGTCACCGGTGGCGTCATAGAGGAAGCGATGAAGCTTGCCTGCCGGATCGAGGTGGGCGGTGAGCTTGCCCACCGGATCGTACTGATAGCGCTCAATACCCAGGCGCGAGTCGTGCGTTTCCAGCAGTTCGCCGTTTGCATCGTACGAGTATTCCCGGGAGAACAACGGGCCGGTATCGGAAAACAGCGCTTGTCTGGCCAGCGCCCCCTCCGACGTGTATGACAATTCGCGACGCAATTCGGCACCAAGGTGCTCGACTCGAATTTGACCGAGCGCGTCGCGTTCGAACGTGATCGCCGCCGCGTCGTCCAGCCGGATCGAACTGACTGCACCGAGCGCGTCATACTCGTAGCGAACCGCGTGAGTGATGATCTCGCGACCGGCGGTCAACCGGGTCCGTCGTTCGATGAGACGGCCGACCGCATCATGGATCTTGCTGATCACGAAGCGCTCGCCCTGCCTTTCTTCGATGACGCGACCGGCCACGTCGTATTTCAGTTCGACGCGGCTGTCGGGATTTTCCGCGGTGATCAGATTGCCATTACGATCGTAGGAGAAGATCTCGGTACGGATGCCATCAAGCTGACGTGGATCGGGGACTCGCTTTCGCACGATACGCCCGAGCAAGTCCGTTTCATAGTCGACAGCCTGTCCCAGCGGGTCGATGCTACGACGCACGTCCCCGGTTGCACCGTATTCGTATCGTAGCGGCTGGCCCCAATAATCCACCTCCTCCACGATCCGTCCCAACGCATCGCGCTTCAGCTGATATATCTCGCCGCGCTCGTTGACCACGCCGACAAGCTGCCCCTCGGTGTCGTATCGGTGTTCGACCGCGGTCCCGTCCGGCGCCAGCCATTTCGCAATCTTGCCCAACGGCGAATACTCGAGTTGCGTGACGAGACCGCCGGGATCCCGGTACCGAACGAGATTGCCGTCGGCGTCGTAGCTGCAAGAAATTTCCCGTTCACCGGGTTCAATTGCTCGCGTGAGGTTGCCATTGCGATCGTATGCATAGGCACTCACCTGCCCCAATGCGTTGACAGTCTCAATACAGTTGCCCCGTGCATCGTGCAGATATCGGGTACGTTGGCCAAGCACATCGACCACCTCGGCGAGATTGCCATCGCGATCGTAGGCGAAGTGCGTCGTCACACTGCCTGGCTTCGTATGGGCGATCATCTGACCGTGGCGGTCGTATTCGGAGTAGAAGCTGACTTGCGACGGGAGTGTCCGTTCGAGCAGGTTGCCACATTCATCCCATTTGCAACGCCATTGTCTGCCCCCCGAATCAGTCACCTGCACGGGGTGGTGCGTCGCGTCGTACTCCGCGCGGACCACGCTCCCGTCAGGCAGCGTTCTCGCGAGCAGATTGCCGTGGATATCGTATTTCCAGGTTGTGGTACGCCCGGCCGGGTCGGTTTCGGTACTTGTACGTCCCTGTGCGTCATAGCGGTAACTCCACACACCTCCCAGTGGATCGATTCTCGCAACGGGCATGTCACGATCGTCGGTTTGAAGCGTCGTCGTGTAGCCCAAGGAATCGGTGATCCGCGTTTCGCCATGGCCGATGTCATAAGCAAAGTGGTAGTCGAATATGCCGTTGTCGCCCCAGGCGTGATCGACTCGCCAAACCCCGTCTGGATATCGTCGGTGACTGTAGTAAAAGGAGATCCCCCGCGCGTTTGTGTGGCGCGCCATCCGGTGACTGTCGGCATACGCGAAGCGAAGTGGTTGGCCCATCGCATCGAACACGGTAATCAGGTTGCCGTAGCGATCATGCTCGTAGCGAACCAGCGGATGGGCATGGCCGTCGGCGTCAATGAGCGTCAGCGCGGTCAGCAGGTTTGCGTTGCCGCGAGCCGCGCCTCTCGCCCCCGACTCGCACTCGCACTCGATGGCGCGCCCGCTGGCCGCCGCACCCTTGCACTCGATGAGGCGCACGAGACCTTCTTCCGGTCCGCGCTCGAAGACCCAGGCATTCCCGTTGAGGTCGGCCATCCGCGTGACCGGAAGCGTCAAGGTCGAGCCGTCCTCGAGCATCTCCGTTGCTTGTTGCCAGCGTGCCGGACCGGCAAACTCATGCTCGATCCCGGCATGCGTGCGCAGGACCAGTTGGTCGCCCCGACGGTACAACGCGTGTCCGTGCTGCCAGTCGTGCACGCGAGCCGGCCACCCGCCGGGACCAGGAATTTCGTCGAATGTCGTAGCGTGATCCGGGAAATAGGCGGCCACCCCTATGCGGCCCGCGTGCCGAATCAATTCGAGACGGATATCGGCGGGTGTTTGCCAGCCCGCGCCAACCGTGCCTCGTCGTGTGTGCCGACTCGTGTAATGGCGGCCCCACACCAGTGGCAGACGGCCGGCGACCGTGAAGTCGTGTTGCTGTACAACCACGTCGCCCGTAATGGCGTCCACCGGCTCCGCATGCAACACCTTGCACCGCAAGAAACCCGACTTCAAATTCAGCTTGTCCGCCAGCGACTTCGCCCACTTCGATCCCTGAAACGCCTTGAACAGCCCCTTCGCCGCCGCAGCCATATTCAGCACCGGCGGCCCCCCCACCATCACCGGCCTGCCTGCCGGAATCGGCAGCATCACCGAGCTCGGCATCGACGGATAGGTCCGCTCCGTATGCGCGCTGTTGTGCCCTGGCGGCTCCATGCCGACCGACCAGCAGCTCAACGCCGGCAGCGCCATGAACGACATCGGATCGTTGTTGGCGAGCACCGTCCTGCTCCCCATAAATGATTCGGCGTCGTCTGATGGAATCGGATCCGGCTCCGGCGGCGGCGCAAACGACTCCCCGAGCGGGAAATGCAGCCCCGGCACGTGATATGAATGTGTGCCGACCGTGGCCCGCATCAACCCGTTCACGAATATCGGCCGGCCTGCGGCACCGCCCATTCCGACGCCTGCGCCTATCGCGTTTCCAATGCTGCGCTGGAGCGCCGCCGCTTGCTGCTCGAGTTTCAGCCCCTCGGCGACGATCGCGTTGTCCTGGATATCGGTGAGCTTTCCGGAAGCGAACGAGGCCGCAGCGTCGAGCTTCTTCACGACATCCGGATGATCCTCGAGATACTTGCTGACCTGCTCCTGCACAAGCGCCATCGCGATGCTGCCAACGACGCCCTTCGCCGCCTCGACATACTCCCGCAGATCGAGCATGAATCCGACATGGGGATGCGGCAGAAACACCGGTGTCGGGCTCGGCGCGACGAGTACCGAATGAACGTCGATTCCAACGACGGGATCCAGGTGCTTGACGGCCAGCAGCCCCACGTCGCCCTCCCCGCTCAGCGTCCGCCGCGCAACGCCGCGACTTTCTCGCTGAGCGCATTGCGCCGCCGGTCCATTGCACCGATCTGCGAAGCCATCCACTCGACGACGAGCGGCAGATTACTGTTCGCCCGCATCGGCTCGTCGATCATCAAGCCTGCATCAAGCGCATTGAATCCGGCCTCCAGCGCATGCTCGCGCGCCCCTGCTCGCTCCCAGCACACGGCGCTCATCCGCCACGCCTCGACCGTCATCAGGCCGTCGTTCGCCGCCGCAGTCGACGCCGCCGCACGCTCATAGCAATACGCCGAGTGCGCATAGTCCTTATGGGTCAAATGCACGCTCGCCTCGCCGAACAATCCGTTCGCAACGAGCTTGTGCCCCGCCGGATGCCCCGCCTCGACTGCGCGCATACCGCTGCTGGCGGCGCGCTGGTAAGCCTCGATCGCACGCTCCCGATCGCGCCATTTCAGATACGCGGCCCCCGCAATCAGATGCACGACGACACACTGATCGAACCACTGCTCACGCTCCGCGACCTCGAGTGCCGCCGCGCGCAGTTCCTCCAGCCGGGAAGGATTGCCGCCCTCGATCGTCTCGGTCAGCATCACGAACTGCCGCCGGAATTCGCCGCTCGAACCGCGCTCGCCCGATTCCGCCAGCAGTTCGCGCGGCACGCTCGCCATCGAATATCGAGCCTGCACGACACGCACCGCGGCCCGATGTCGTTGCATCAGCGGCGCGAAAGGCGCAACGTCCGTGCATGGCACGACGAAGCGCACACGCTCGCCCAGGTTCGGCGCCATGGCGACGCTCGACAACACCCCGTCCAGCCATCGCACCCATGCCACGTCATCCCGCACTTTCGCCGGCTTCAGCACGAACACCACCGACGGAAACACATCCGGATGGTGTTGCATCAGGCTGCCGGCAATCGTGAGCAGATACAGCACCGGATTCTTGCGGTCGTCGTGCGGCGCGTGCCAATCCGCGCACACGCCATGCGCACTGGATGCCTCGCGCCGGCTGTCGTAGAACGCAATGAGTTCGTCCGTCAGCGCCTTTGCATAACTCGATTGATCGACGAACGGCGCACGCATCGTCCGCACCGCACACGACGTTTCATCCTGAACCTGGAAATACAGCCGCACGAGCTGCGCATCCGTCTCGTCGGTCTGCCAGATCATCACGCGCGCATCACGCTCCCGCGCGAAGCTCATCCAGTCCGAATGCGCATCCATGAACCTGCGCTCCACCGGATTGGTCGGCTGCCAGTTCTGCATTCGTGCGGCCCTCCGTCATGGATTCAGTTTCAGGATCGTGCCTTCGACGGTGTGCTCGCCCGTCGCCGACGACGTCACCGTCTTGCCGTTCACGCTATGGCTTTCCGTACCGGTCGACGTCACGTTGATGCCCTGGATCGCGATCGTGCCGTCGCGCTTCATCAGGATGCTCGATGCGCCGCACATGAGCACCAGTTGGTCGCCGGCCGCGACGAGCACCTGATGCTGCACGTTCGTCGTGTGGTTCGCGCCAACGTTGACGGTGTGTTCTCCACCGACCGTGAGCGTATGCGCTTTCGCAATCGTCGACGTCCTCGCACCGATTTCCTCGGTGTGCGACGACGCAACCAACGTCGTCATGTCCTGCGACGTCGTCTGATACATCTGTCCGACGTTCAGCGTCTTGCCTTCGCCGATGGTTTCGGTCTTGCCTTTCGCGACCGTCTCGCTGTGCGTACCGCCGATGGTCGCGTCGCGATTGGCGGAGATCGTCACGGTTTCGTTCTGTCCGACCGACCTTGTGCGATTTCCCGCCACCGCATGGGTCTCGTTCCCGCCGACCTGCGCCACGCGATGCTGGCCGATATTCACCGTCTCGTTCTGCCCCACACTCCGTTGCCGGTTGTTCTTCACCTGCATCGTCTCGTCGTTGCCGACCGTATGCGTATGGTTGTTACCGACGGAAAGCGAATGATCGAGTTCGGTCTCCGCATCGAAATTCCGCTCCGCATGCATCCACAGTTGCTCGGCGCCCTTCTTGTCCTCGAACCGGAACGCGTTCGCATGGTCGGTCGTCCCGCCCGGCGACGACCGGGACAGCAGCCCGCTTTGCGTCGCACTGCCCGGCAACCCCCACGGCGGCATCTTTTCGCCGTTGAATACGCGCCCGGTGACGATCGGCTCATCCGGATCACCGTTCAGGAAATCGACCACGACCTCATCGCCGACCCGCGGAATCTGCACGCCCCCGAAGCCGCCGCCGGCCCACGGGCTCGACACGCGCACCCAGCACGACGAATCCTGATTGCTCTGCCCATACCGGTCCCAGCGAAACTGCAGCTTCACGCGCCCGTACTGATCGGTCCAGATCTCCTCGCCGGGCGACCCGACGACGGTGGCCGTCTGCGGACCGCTGGTCCGCGGCCGCGGCGTGTCGCGGGGCGACCGGAAAGGCAGGCTCGACGGCTGAACGAGCATCATGGTCCGATGCACGACTGCCTCCGCGCCCTGGTCGCTCGCATACGCGTTCTCCTGAAAACGGTATCGACACCGCACGATCAGGTACTCGCGATTCTGATCGGCGCGCGGGCAATGCTCGAGCGTGAACAGATAGCCGGGCGCGACGCCGCGCACGTCGGTATCGGCGCTCGCACGCTCGTGCTCGGCCTGCTGCTCCTCGAGCCGCACGCGGCTGTAGTGCGCACCGGGCGTATCGTCGCGATACCCGCCCGGCCATTCGAACGACGCGAAGCTGTCGTGGTCGTGGCCGCGCGGATCGACCCTCTGCGATGAAAGATCGGCGCGCGGCTTCGTGTAGTCGTAGTCGGTGGTCTGATGCTTGCCGACGCTAACCTCCTGCGCGGGCAACCAGCCGTCGATGTGTTCCTCATCGGCGATCGCGGTTCGATCCTGCGCGATGTACGGGATCGTTTCGTAACCGGGCAACGCGACGTGCGACGACATCGCGTCGCTCAGCACGAGCGTGTGATGGTCCGCCGCGTGCCGGAAATAGAAATAGATGCCCTCGAACTCCATCAGCCGCGTCACGAATGCAGTGTCGGTCTCGTTGTACTGCACGCAGTATTCGCGCGGCACATACGCTTCGGTCAGCGTGTTCTCGATGGGGAAACCGTAAGGCGCCAGCACTTCCTGCACGATGTCGGGCACGGTGCGGTTCTGGAAGATCCGGCAGTCGGAGCGGCGCGTCGCGAGCCACAGCCACGGCCGCACCACCAGTTCGTAACCGTAGTGCCGCTCGGCGCGCCGGCCGGCGAGCGACGCCCGCGCGACGATCCCGTTCAGGTAACGCGTCGAATGATCCTGCTGCTCTATCCGGACCGTCACGGACTTGCCGAGCAGGTCCTTCAACGACAGGCTGTGACTGTCGGCGAGCGCCTCGATCCGGAATTCGAACAACTGGCCGAGTGCCTCGCTGCCGTCGAGCGTGTGGAACTTCAAGTCGTCGCCGTGCGGGCTGTCGAGTGTGAAGACGCGATTCACGTCGTGCTCTCCTCGTCGAACCGGTAAGCGAATTCGCCGCCGGCCGCACTCACCTCGATTGCCGCCAGTGCGCGACCTTCGAGCGTGGCCTCGAGGATCGCGCGGCCGATCCGCGGCATCACGGTATGCGTGAGGATTGCGTCGACCATCCGTCCGCCGGATTCGATCGTCCGGCAGCGCTCGACGATCAGCGCGGTCGCCGCGTCGGTGCAGCGCAGCCGGATGCCGTGATGCTGGTCGATCCGTTTCTCGAAGCGCCGCAACTGCAGTTCGACGATGCGCGCGAGCGTCGCATCGGTCAGCGGGTAGTACGGCACGACAGTCAGCCGGCCGAGCAGCGCGGCCGGGAACACGTCGAGCAGCGGCGCGCGCAGCGCATCGGCGAGCGTCTGCACGTCAGGCAGACGCTCGGGGTCGCGGCACAGCTGCATCACGCAATCGGCGCCGACGTTCGAGGTCAGCAGGATCACGGTATGCCGGAAGTCGATGTCGCGCCCTTCGCCATCTTCCATCCAGCCCTTGTCGAACACCTGGAAGAAAATCTCGTGCACGTCGCGGTGCGCCTTCTCGATCTCGTCGAGCAGCACGACGCTGTACGGCCGACGGCGCACGGCCTCGGTGAGCACCCCGCCCTGTCCGTAGCCGACATAGCCGGGCGGCGCACCCTTCAGCGTCGATACCGTGTGCGCCTCCTGGAACTCGCTCATGTTGATCGTGATCGCGTTGCGCTCGCCGCCGTACAGCGTGTCGGCCAGCGCCAGCGCGGTCTCGGTCTTGCCGACGCCGGACGGCCCGCACAGCAGGAACACGCCGTGCGGCTTGGTCGGGTCGTCGAGCTTCGCGCGCGCGGTCTGGATGCGTTCGGCGACTCGCTCGACCGCATGTCGCTGGCCGACGACGCGTTCGCCGAGCGTCTCTGCGAGCTTCAGCACGGCCTGCGTTTCGTCGCGCACCATCCGGCCGAGCGGGATACCGGTCCAGTCGGCGACGACGGCCGCGACCGCATGCGTGTCGACGGCGGGCAGCACGAGCGGTGCGTCGCCCTGCAGGTCGGCCAGCGCCTGA
>NZ_JSZN01000031.1:0-22275 GCF_000801975.1 Burkholderia sp. A9
TGTTTCCGCACCTGTCGATCACCGAGAACCTGACGCTCGCGCAGATCAAGGTGCTCGGCCGCGGCAAGGACGAGGCGGCGGAGAAGGGCATGAAGCTGCTCGATCGCGTTGGCCTGAAGGCGCATGCGCACAAGTTTCCGGGCCAGCTGTCGGGCGGCCAGCAGCAGCGGGTCGCGATCGCGCGCGCGTTGTCGATGGACCCGATCGCGATGCTGTTCGACGAACCGACCTCCGCGCTCGATCCGGAGATGATCAACGAAGTGCTCGACGTGATGGTCGAGCTCGCGCAGGAAGGGATGACGATGATGGTCGTCACGCACGAAATGGGCTTCGCGAAGAAGGTCGCCCATCGCGTGATCTTCATGGACAAGGGCGCGATCGTCGAGGACGACCGCAAGGACGATTTCTTCTCGAATCCGAAGTCGGATCGCGCGAAGGACTTCCTCGCGAAGATCCTGCACTGAGCGTTCGTGCAGCGCCTGCGCTGCATGCACGCTGATGAAAAAACCGCCTGGTCGAACACCGGGCGGTTTTTTTGGGCCGGCTGCCCGTCGCCCGCTGCCCATCGCCGGCTGTGCCGCCAATGGTGGGCGGGGCGACCGGGTCGCCGGGGGCCGTCGGGTCGAGCCGGGAACGCAGGTACCAGCCGTTTGCACGACGCCGGATGCCGCGCACGGCGATCGGGCGCGACCGTCAACGGTTCCGTCGTGTGGCGACGGGAAAAGGAGCGGGGAAGGGCGCGAGCGCGCGGGGCTCAGAAATCGATCGGGTCGTCGGCGTCGTCCGCGGCGCCGGCCGCAAGCGCCTCGCGACGCGCACCGCAGGGCGCGGACGCCGATGCGTCGAGCGCCGGGTTGCGCAGCTTCTCGAGCACGCGTTCGGGCACCGGAATCTGCATCCGCGCGGCGACGTCGCCGCACTGGAACATGATCAGCTCGCCCGGTTCGAACGAAGTCCAGACCTCGTTGTCGGTGAGCGGCTGCGTGGCGATCACCGCGACGCGATCCTCGGGCGTCGTGTATTTCGCGAAGTCGATCGACAGGTCTTCATCGACCAGATGCGCGGTCGAGAACGGCCAGCGCCGCACGAGGTAGTGCAGCCGCGTCGAGCAGTGCGCGAAGAGCGCCTGGCCGTTCGACATCAGGAAGTTGAACACGCCGTGATCGGTGATGCCGCGCGTCAGCTCGCCGACGCGCTCGAACAGCTCCGGCAACGGCGGCTGCGCGCCGGGGAACGCTTCGCGCAGCCCCTGCATCAGCACGCAGAACGCCTTCTCGCTGTCGGTCGTGCCGACCGGGTGGTAGACGCTGCCGTCGAGGTCGGGTTCGTAGTCCTGCAGATCGCCGTTATGCGCGAAGATCCAGTGCCGCCCCCACAGCTCGCGCATGAACGGGTGGCTGTTCTCGAGCAGGATGTGACCCTGCGTGGCCTTGCGGATGTGCGCGATCGTGTTCTTGGACTTGATCGGATAGCGCTTCACCATTTCGGCGATCGGCGACGTGGCCGAGGCCTGGTGGTCGATGAACAGGCGGCAGGCCTTGTCCTCGAAGAACGCGATCCCCCAGCCGTCGGCATGGTGATCGGTGAGGCCGCCCCGGGCCGCGAAACCTGTGAAGGAGAATGTGACGTCCGTCGGCGCGGCGCAGTTCATTCCTAGCAGTTGGCACATTTTACTTGGGGCGGGAGGCTGAAGCAGGGTAACGAACCGGGTGAACCCCGGTACAATGCGGGTTCTAGCATATCACCGAGCCTTGAGCGGTAAAAAGCGGATTCCGCTGACCGAAGGCCTCGTGTTGCGGTTTGCCGTCATTCGGCCCGCGCACGCGTGTTCCGGCCCCGTCGATCCCGCCGATTTCGCCGCTGACCAGCCCGTTCCTCACGACGCCTCCTATGACTGCCTCGAACGCTTCCTCTCCGGCGACGCTCACGCTCGCCCGTCCCGACGACCTGCACCTGCACCTGCGCGACGGCGACATGCTGGCCGCCGTGCTGCCGCACACCGCGCGCCAGTTCGCCCGCGCGATCGTCATGCCGAACCTGAAGCCGCCGGTGACGACCACTGCGCACGCGCAGGCCTATCGCGAGCGGATCCTCGCCGCGCTGCCGGCCGGGATGACGTTCGAGCCGCTGATGACGCTGTACCTGACCGACAACACGTCGCCTGACGAGATCCGTCGCGCGCGCGACAGCGGCTTCGTGCACGGCGTGAAGCTGTATCCGGCCGGCGCGACCACGAACTCCGACCACGGCGTCAGCGATCTCGCGAAGTGCGCGAAGACGCTCGAGACGATGCAGGAAACCGGCATGCCGCTGCTCGTGCACGGCGAGGCGACCGATCCGTCGATCGACGTGTTCGATCGCGAGAAGGTGTTCATCGACCGCGTGATGACGCCGCTGCGCCGCGATTTCCCGGGCCTGAAGGTTGTGTTCGAGCACATCACGACGAAGGACGCGGCCGACTACGTGCGCGACGCCGACGCGGCGCCGGGCCTGCTCGGCGCGACGATCACCCCGCAGCACCTGCTGTACAGCCGCAACGCGCTGTTCGTCGGCGGGATTCGCCCGCATTACTACTGCCTGCCCGTGCTGAAGCGCGAAACGCACCGTGTCGCGCTCGTCGAGGCCGCGACGTCGGGCAACCCGCGCTTCTTCCTCGGTACCGACAGCGCGCCGCACGCGCGCGACGCGAAGGAAACCGCGTGCGGCTGCGCGGGCTGCTACACGGCGCTGCACGCGCTCGAGCTGTATGCGGAGGCGTTCGACCAGGCCGGCGCGCTCGACAAGCTGGAAAATTTCGCGAGCCGCTTCGGCGCCGATTTCTACGGGCTGCCGCACAGCACCGAGACGGTCACGCTGCGCCGCGAGACATGGGAACTGCCGCGCGAGGTCTTCGCGGGCGATACGCCGGTCGTGCCGCTGCGCGCCGGCGAGACGATCGGCTGGAAGTTCGCGTGACCGGCACGCCGCCGCGCGGTGCCGGCCAGACGGCCGGCGGCGGTGCGGCGGCGTTCGCGCGGATCGACTGGTCCGCGCCGTGGCTCGCGCATTACGCCGAGCCGGGCCGCACGCTGCAGGCGGCCGCGCTCGCGGGCGAGGCCGCGCTGCTCGATGCATTGAACGGCGCGCTGCGCGACGGCGCTCGCGTCAGCGGCCGCGGCCGGCCCTTGCGCTTCGTGCCGCAGGCCGAGCTGCCGCCCGGCGTCGCGTACGAAACCCATATCGCTGACACCGGCGGCGTCCCGACCCGCCACAATCTCCACGACTTCTTCAATGCGCTCGTCTGGTTCGCGTATCCGCGCACCAAGGCCGCGCTGAACGCACGCCAGGCCGCGGCGATCGACGCAGCGGGCGGCGTCGGGCCGGTGCGCGGCACGCTGCGCGATGCGCTCACGCTGTTCGACGAGAACGCCGCGCTCGTCGTGACGGCCGATCGCGCGCTCGCCGACGCGCTGCGCGGCTTTGACTGGCAGCAACTGCTGGTGGCGGCGCGCGCCGCATGGGGCGTGCGCTGCGAGGCGCGGCTCGTCGGCCATGCGCTGCTCGAGAAGCTGGTCGTGCCTTACAAATCCTGCACCGCGCATACGTGGATCGTCGACGTGAGCGGCGACTATTTCACGTGGCCCGACGCGCAGCGGGCCGCGCACGTCGATGCATGGATTGCCGGCGCACTTGCGACCCGCGACCTGACGAGCCGCGATTTCTCGCCGCTTCCGGTGCTCGGCGTGCCGGGCTGGTGCGATGCGAACGTCGCTCCTGCGTTCTACGACGATCCGGCCGTTTTTCGCAGCGGCCGCCGCTCGCGCACTGCCGGCGACGGCGCGCAGTGCTAGAATGCGCGTCGCAAAGCAGGCCAGGCAGTCGCGGCCTCGCCGCCTTCGGGCAGGCGGGGGCGAGGAAAGTCCGGACTCCACAGGGCAGGGTGATGGCTAACGGCCATCCGTGGCGACACGCGGAACAGGGCAACAGAAAGTAGACCGCCGATGGCCCGGCGCAAGCCGGGATCAGGTAAGGGTGAAACGGTGCGGTAAGAGCGCACCGCGGCGACGGCGACGTTCGCCGGCACGGTAACCTCCACCCGGAGCAATTCCAAGTAGGCAGGCGCGCATTTTCGGATGCAGGACGGGGCCCCCGTCTCGTCTGCGGGTAGGAAGCTTGAGCGCGTCAGCAATGGCGCGCCTAGAGGAATGGCTGCCACGCGTTGCGCGCTTCGGCGTGCGGTGTGCACAGAATCCGGCTTATCGGCCTGCTTTGCGATTCGAATGCGAAAGGGCCGGCGCTCCGTGAGGAGCGCCGGCCCTTTTTTCATCTCGGCCCGCAGCGGGTTCAGACTGCGACGATGTCGAACGAATGCGTGAGTTCGGCCGTCTTCGCGATCATGATCGACGCGGAGCAATACTTGTCGTGCGACAGGTTGATCGCGCGCTCGACCGTGGCCGGGTTCAGGTTGTGGCCCGTGACGGTGAAGTGGAAGTGGACCTTGGTGAACACCTTCGGATCCTCGCTCGCGCGTTCGGCCTTCAGCGTGACCGAGCAGCCGGTGACTTCCTGGCGGCTCTTCTTCAGGATCAGCACGACGTCATACGCGGTGCAGCCGCCGGTGCCGACCAGCACCATTTCCATCGGGCGCGGCGCGAGGTTGTGGCCGCCGCCTTCCGGCGCGCCGTCCATCGCGACGAGATGCCCGCTTCCGGTCTGGGCCGAAAACGCCATGCCGTCCTGACCCATCCAGCTTACTTTGCATTCCATGCTTGCACTCCAGCGTTGCCTGATTCGGATTCGATCCGGCATTGTAGCCCGCTGCGCAACGGTCGGCTGATGCGCTGCAGGACGGGAAGCGCGGCGCCGGCGTGTGCGGTGCCCGGCGGGGCGCCGAGCGCCGATTTCCCTGCTGTCTTTAGGGGTTTTACTCTATATGCAGCTGGTTTCCAGCCGTGGCCATCTCTCTCAATTGTTTGATTTTAAAGAGAAATGAGATTTTTCCTGCGTCGTTCGCGAAATTTCGCATTATGGTTTTAGATTTCGCAATGCAAATTTTCTTGTGAAGTCAGCGACGCGTTCGTATAATGAGCCTCATTGGTTGTCGCGCTGCGGCAACCTCCGCATGTCTCCTCCACCCTCCTCCAAAGGTGGATTAAGCCCGAACCAGCCGTTCGGGCTTTTTTTCGTCCCATGCAAACATCGGCGCGCAGCTTGCGCGCCCCGACACCACGTATCGACGCCGGTTACGCGGGCCGTCGTGCGGCCGGTTGCGATGCCGCGCCTGGCAGCGTGTCAGTGGAATGTGCGGCCGGCGCGGGAGCGTGTGCGCCCGACGCATGGCCGTGGCCGCGCGCGCAGAAATGGCGTACCCGCTCGCGTACCGCACGCAGGCGGGCAATGCGATCCTCGGCATGGGCGCCGCGGGCGTCGGCGATACGGGCATCGAGGGCGTCGAGCTTGGCCTCGCAGCCGGCGCGGGCGGCGACGGCGGGTGCGCCGGCGGCCAGCAACGCGGCCGCCAGCAGGGGCGTAAGTCGTTGTTTCATCATGCTTGTTTGTTGTATTTTCGTGGTCGGCCGGTCTGGCGCGGCAAGGTCAGGTGCCGCGCGTCGATGGGTGCCGCTCCAGGCGCTCGGTTCGCCTGGTTTGCTCGGGGCACGACCGGATTCTGGCCCATTTCGGGGGGCGCCGGCACGAGACGTGGATTCTCTTTGACCGCGTTGCGGTATTTCCTTTATAATTCAGGGCTTTTCCGCATTCATGCCCACGGAAAAAGAACAGGGAGAGCCTGCACCGCGCCTCGAAGCGCACACAGACAAGCAGGAAGAACACATCGGGCAAAGCATTTTTTTTGGATCGATCATGAAGACGTTTTCCGCAAAAGCCCATGAGGTGACGCGCGAATGGTACGTGATTGACGCGACGGATAAGGTTCTCGGCCGTGTTGCCAGCGAAGTGGCACGCCGTCTGCGCGGCAAGCACAAGCCTGAGTTCACCCCGCACGTCGACACTGGTGATTTCATCATCATCATCAACGCGAGCAAGTTGAAGGTCACGGGCAACAAGACTCTGGACAAGAAGTACTACCGTCACTCGGGCTACCCGGGCGGTATCTATGAAACGACGTTCGGCAAGATGCAAGAACGCTTCCCGGGCCGCGCGCTCGAGAAGGCGGTCAAGGGCATGCTGCCGAAGGGCCCGCTCGGCTACGCGATGATCAAGAAGCTGAAGGTCTACGCTGAAGCTACGCATCCGCATTCGGCTCAACAGCCGAAGGCGCTCGAGATCTAAGGGGAGCCCACATGATCGGTAACTGGAACTACGGTACGGGCCGCCGCAAGAGCGCAGTCGCACGTGTCTTCATCAAGGCTGGCAAGGGCGACATCATCGTCAACGGCAAGCCCATCGCTGACTACTTCTCGCGCGAAACGTCGCTGATGATCGTGCGTCAACCGCTGGAACTCACGAACCACGGCCAGACGTTCGACATCAAGGTCAACGTCAACGGCGGCGGCGAAACGGGTCAGGCAGGTGCAGTGCGCCACGGCATCACCCGTGCACTGATCGACTACGATGCGACGCTGAAGCCGTCGCTGTCGAACGCGGGCTTCGTCACGCGCGATGCACGTGAAGTCGAGCGTAAGAAGGTTGGTCTGCGCAAGGCACGCCGCGCAAAGCAGTTCTCGAAGCGTTAATTCCGCTTCATGGCCTCGCCGCCTTCGGGTGGCGTCCGCCGGAAAAACCGCCAGCTTCTGCGCTGGCGGTTTTTTTATGCCCGCTTTTTGCCCGTGCCCAGGCCGCCGCCGCGGCAGCCCGCGCGGGCACGTTTGATGAAATCGACAAGAACCTATTGATTTCATGGACTTCAGCACGATCTTCTGATCGGCCCTACAATAGCGGCTAAAGCTTTTTGGAGAGTTCGAATGAACGCTGTTACCGAATCCGCAGCAACGACGACCGATATGCCGCTGCCGTTCGTCTTCACCGACGCCGCGGCCGACAAGGTCAAGCAACTGATCGACGAAGAGGGCAACCCCGACCTGAAGCTGCGCGTGTTCGTGCAGGGCGGCGGCTGCTCGGGCTTCCAGTATGGCTTCACGTTCGACGAGGAAGTCAACGAGGACGACACCGTGATGAACAAGAACGGCGTCCAGCTCCTGATCGACTCGATGAGCTACCAGTACCTGGTCGGCGCCGAGATCGACTACAAGGACGACCTCAACGGCGCCCAGTTCGTGATCAAGAACCCGAACGCGACCACCACCTGCGGGTGCGGTTCGTCGTTCTCGGTCTGAGCACGCGACAGTTTCGCGCCGGTTCGCCGGAATGAAAAACGGGGCTTCATGCCCCGTTTTTTTATGCCCGTGTGCGATGCGGCGCCCGTCGTATGGCGGGCATCGCTTCAGCGCGGATAGAGCGCGCCGAGCACGCGGTTGCCGGCGGCGCCGGTGACCGTCGCGAGATTGCCGGGCTGGCGCGCGGTGAAGCGGTACGCGAGCCACGCGAACGCGAGCGCCTCGACCTGCTGCGGCGGCACGCCGAGCGCGGCCGTCGTATCGACGGAGGCCGGCACGCCGGCCTCGTGCAGCGCGTGCCGGAGCGCGTCGAGCAGCACCGGGTTGCGAGCGCCGCCGCCGCAGACGAAGACGGCCTTGCAGCCCGATGCGTGTTTGGCGATCTCGCGTGCGACCGACACGGCGGTCAGTGCGGTGAGGGTCGCCTGTACGTCCTCCGGCGCAACTTGGGCGAACGCAGCGAGCTTCGCGTCGAGCCATGCGGGATTGAACAGGTCGCGACCGGTGCTTTTCGGCGGCGGCGCGGCGAAATACGGCTCGTCGAGCAGCACGTCGAGCAGCGGCGCGTGCACGGTGCCGCGCGCGGCGAACTTGCCGCCGTCGTCGTACGGCTTGCCCAGATGGCGGGTCGCCCATTCGTCGAGCAGCGCGTTCGCGGGGCCGCAGTCGAAGCCGCGCACGTCGCCGCCTTCGCCCGGCAGGATCGTGATGTTGCTGATCCCGCCGAGATTGCAGACGACGCGTGTTTCGCCCGGCGCACCGAACACCGTCGCATGGAACGCCGGCGCGAGCGGCGCGCCGTGGCCGCCGGCGGCCACATCGCGGCTGCGGAAATCGGCGATCACGTCGACCTGGGTCAGCTCGGCGAGCAGCGCCGGATTGTTGAGCTGCCGCGTATAGCCACGCTCGGGGCGATGGCGCACCGTCTGGCCGTGCACGCCGATCGCGCGGATCTCGTCGCGCGACAGCCCGGCCGTGCGCTGCAATTCGTGGCAGCACACCGCGTAGCGCGTGACGAGCGCGTTCGCCGCGAGCGATTCGCGGTCGATCTCGTCGTCACCGGGCTGTTGCAGCGCGAACAGCGCGTCGCGCAGCGATTGCGCAAAGCCGACGAACGCTTCCGCGAGCACGACCGGCGCGCGGCCGGTTTCGAAACGCACGGCGACGCCGTCGACGCCGTCCATGCTGGTTCCCGACATCAGCCCGAAGTAGATGCCGTCGGCCGGATGGGCGGGTTGCGGATGTCGTTGCGGCACGTTGGGTTCTCCTGGATCATGCGGCGCGGGCCGGTTCCGCGCGCCTTGCGCCCGATTATCCGCGCAACCTGACGCGTCGTTAAGCGATGCACGCGCAAGTTATGGGAAAATCCCTGTCTTTGCGACATTCTTCCCGGCACCGATGAGCACCGAACCCAGTTCCAAGCCTGTTTTCCCGATCACCGACGAAGTCCGGCATGCGCTCGCCGTCACGAAGCGCGGCGTCGACGAGCTGCTGATCGAGGAAGAGTTCGCGCAGAAGCTCGCGCGCAGCGCGGCCACCGGCACGCCGCTGCGCATCAAGCTCGGCCTCGACCCGACCGCGCCCGACATCCACATCGGCCATACGGTCGTGCTGAACAAGATGCGTCAGCTGCAGGACCTCGGCCATACGGTGATCTTCCTGATCGGCGATTTCACGTCGCTGATCGGCGATCCGTCGGGCCGCAATGCGACGCGTCCGCCGCTCACGCGCGAACAGATCGAATCGAACGCGAAGACCTACTTCGAACAGGCCGCGCTCGTGCTCGACCGCGACAAGACCGAGATCCGCTACAACAGCGAATGGTCGATGCCGCTCGGCGCAGACGGGATGATCAAGCTCGCGTCACGCTACACGGTCGCGCGGATCCTCGAACGCGAGGACTTCACGAAGCGCTTCCAGGGCGGCGTGCCGATCTCGATCCACGAATTCCTGTATCCGCTGATGCAGGGCTACGACTCGGTCGCGCTGAACGCCGATCTCGAGCTCGGCGGCACCGACCAGAAGTTCAACCTGCTGGTCGGCCGTGAACTGCAGAAGCAGTACGGCCAGGAACAGCAGTGCATCCTGACGATGCCGCTGCTCGAAGGCCTCGACGGCGTCGAGAAGATGTCGAAGTCGAAGGGCAACTACGTCGGCATCAGCGAGAAGCCGACCGACATGTTCGGCAAGCTGATGAGCATCTCGGACACGCTGATGTGGCGTTACTTCGAGCTGTTGTCGTTCCGCAGCCTGGACGAGATCGCCGGCTTCAAGCGCGACGCCGAAGGTGGCCGCAACCCGCGCGACTTCAAGGTGCTGCTCGCGCAGGAAATCGTCGCGCGCTTCCACTCGCAGGCCGATGCCGAGCGTGCGCTGGAGGACTTCAACCACCGTGCGAAGGGTGGCGTGCCGGACGATATCCCGTCGATCACGCTCGCGGGCGCGCCGCTCGCGATCGGCCAGTTGCTGAAGCAGGCGGGCCTCGTGCCGTCGACGAGCGAAGCGCTGCGCAACATCGAGCAGGGCGGCGTGAAGATCGACGGTGCGACCGTGTCCGACAAGGGCCTGAAGGTCGAGGCCGGCGAATTCGTCGTGCAGGTCGGCAAGCGCCGCTTCGCGCGCGTCACGCTGACCGCATGATCGCGCTGATCCAGCGCGTGAGGCGTGCCGACGTGCGCGTCGGCGACCGCACGACGGGCGAGATCGGCGCGGGCCTGCTCGCGCTGGTCTGTGCGGAGCGCGGCGACACCGAGGCCGCGGCCGACAAGCTGCTCGCGAAGCTGCTCGGCTATCGCGTGTTCAGCGACGCGGCCGGCAAGATGAACCTGCCGGTGTCGAACATCGACGGTGCTGGCGGCGCCGGCGGCCTGCTGCTCGTGTCGCAGTTCACGCTGGCGGCCGATACCAACAGCGGGCTGCGGCCGAGCTTCACGCCGGCCGCGCCGCCCGACGAAGGTGCGCGCCTGTTCGGCTATTTCGTCGCGGCCGCGCGCGAGCGCCATCCGGTCGTCGAGACGGGCGAGTTCGGCGCCGACATGCAGGTGTCGCTCGTCAACGACGGCCCCGTGACGTTCTGGCTGCAAGTGCGGCCCTGATTCATTCCCGGAGACGCGCCGCGATGGCCACCACGCAGATTCTCTTCATTCGCCATGGCGAGACGGCCTGGAACCGCATCAAGCGCATCCAGGGCCATATCGACATTCCGCTGGCCGACACGGGCCTCGCGCAGGCGCAGCGGCTGGCCGCGCGACTCGCGCGGGAAGCGCGCGACGGGCAGCGGCTCGACGCCGTCTATTCGAGCGACCTGATGCGCGCGCAGCAGACCGCGCAACCCTTTGCCGATGCGCTCGGGTTGCCGCTGCGGTTGCGCGAGGGGCTGCGCGAACGGGCGTACGGGGTGTTCCAGGGGCATGACAGCCCCGAAATCGAGACGCTGTTTCCGGACGCCTACGCCGCCTGGCAGACCCGCGACCCGGGCTTCTCACCCGACGGCGGCGAGTCGCAGCGCGAGTTCTATCACCGCGTGCTGCATGCGCTCGAGCCGATCGTCGCCGCGCATCCGGGCGGCCGGATCGCGTGTGTCGCGCACGGCGGCGTGCTCGATTGCGTGTACCGCTTTGCAAACGGTCTCGACCTGTCGGCACCGCGCAGCTATCAATTGCTCAACACGAGCATCAACGTCGTCGATTACGTCGACGGCCACGCGCAGGTCGTGCAATGGGCCGACGTGTCGCATCTGGACGCCGCGAGCGACGACGACGGGTATCGCAAGGTACTCTGAGCCGATTGCACCGGCCCCGCCCGGCGTGACCGGCCGGGGCCGCCTTCTGCGTCACGCTTGCTGCGGCAGTGCGTGGTGCGTCTTGTAGTCGAGCGCGTACGCGATCTTGCCCGGCTTGTCGGCCGTGATCGGCTGGCGCAGCTTGTCGAATTCCCCCTTGCTGTACTTCTTCCCGCCGTTGATCGCATCCGCGCGGCCGAGATCGGCGCCGGTCTTGCCGTCGATCACGGGGTCCGTGGTCGCGACCATGCGCGTCGACGCGTTCCACACCGCGTTCAGCAGCGTGCGGTCGCGGGCGTTCGCGTCGGTGGTCGTGCACGTGTAGCTGGCCGGCTCGCGCAGCGTCGATTGCGCGGTGTAGCTGCTCGATGCGACGCCGCCGAAGCCTTCGTCCGCGCGGAAGTCGTCGAACTTCTTGTCGGGCTGCAGTTCGTAGCGGCGGAGCTTGTAGTCGATCTGGTCGCAGCCGATCGCGCCTTGCGTCGGATGGAGATCGCCGAGCGTCACGTCGATCAGCTCGCCGGCACGGGCGGCTCTCCATTTGCCCGCTTGCGGTGCGACGGTCGCGGGCGGCGTGGGTGTCGCCGTGTTGCCGCCGGACGGCGTTTGCGCGTCCGTGCGTGCGACGGCGGTGACATCGCCGGCTCCGCATGCGGTCAGGGCGAAGACGGTGGTCAGGCTGGCGGCGAGGGCGAAACGGATCGGCAGGCGTGGTATCGCGGGCATCGGGTGTCGGTCGGGTGGGCGGGACACCGCGCGGGTCACGGACAGGCGGGACGAGCTGGACGTGCGAGCGTGCGCAGTTGCAAGCCAGTCAGCTTGTCACAAGTATTCGACGGCAAATTGAAATGATATGAAGTGCAGGATCGTCAGGCGGGCGGAGTGCCGTCGGGCGGTGGCGCGGCTGCGCGGCGGCGTGCGCGTTTCGACGCGCCGTTGACGAGCGCCCAGCGCAGCACGGGGGCGACTGCCCGCACCCCGGGCCGGACCACCGCGCGTCGCAGCGGCGCGAACGTCGACACACCGAGCATGCGCTGCGCCCAGGGTGGCAGCAGATCGATTCCCGCATGCATGATCAGCGACGCGGCTGGCCGCAGCACGGGCGTTGCAACCGGCACGTTCAGCAGGATGTCCATCACCTCGAAGGTGTGCGGCCCGGCTTCGAGTTCGGGCTGCATGCGCGCGAGATAGGCTGCTACCTCGGCCCGTGAGCGAGGCACCCCCCGGGCGCCGAGCAGTTCGGCGATCAATGCCGTTTCGGCGTAGTAGCCGTCCTGCTGCTCGCCCGACAGCGACGGATTCACATACCGCAAATGCGCGGCGAGGAAGCTCGATACTTCCGCGACATGCACCCAGGTCAGCAACGCCGGATCGTCGGCCCGGTACGGCCGGCCGTCGGGCGCGGTACCCGAGATGCGCGCGTGGATCGTTTTCACGCGCTCGATCAGCGCGAGTGCGTCCGCGCGGCTGCCGAACGTCGTGCCCGTGATGAACGTGGCGGTGCGCCGCAAGCGGCCGAGGATGTCGGTGCGAAACGACGAGTGATCCCAGACGCCCGCGAGCGCGAGCGGATGGAGCGCCTGCAGCAGCAGCGCGGCGATGCCGCCCGTCATCATCGACGTGAAATCGGCATGCACGCGCCAGCAGATGGCGTCAGGGCCGAACAGCCCGGGGTCTCCAGGCGGCGACGAGAGATCGATCGACGGACCGCCACCGCCCGTCGTCAGGTGCGTGACGCCGGCCACGAGCCGCTTGCGGATCGGTTCGACCCAGCGCCGGCCCGGAGCGGGCGCGGCTGGGTGAGGGCTGGGCGGCGTGGTCATGGCTGGGCTGACTCGGACGGCCGGCTACTTCCCGGCGGGCGTGTCCAACGTCCCGCGGTCGGCGTCGCCGGTATCGGGCGCGGAGAGCCCGAAGTGGCGATAGGTGAGCAGCGTCGCGATGCGCCCGCGCGGCGTGCGCTGCAGGAAGCCCTGCTGGATCAGGTACGGTTCGAGTACGTCCTCGATCGTGTCGCGCTCCTCGCCGATCGCCGCGGCGAGGTTGTCGATGCCGACCGGGCCGCCGTCGAACTTGTGCAGGATCGCCTCGAGCAGCTTGCGGTCCATCAGGTCGAAGCCGACCGGATCGACGTCGAGCATCGCGAGCGCGGCATCGGCGACGGCCGCGGTGATCTGGCCGTCGGCCTTCACTTCCGCATAGTCGCGCACGCGGCGCAGCAGCCGGTTTGCGATCCGCGGCGTGCCGCGCGAGCGCTTCGCGATTTCCAGCGCACCGTTCGGATCGATCTGCGCGTTCAGCAGCGACGCCGAGCGCCGCACGATGCGCGACAGCTGATCGGCGTTGTAGAACTCGAGGCGCGCGACGATCCCGAAACGGTCGCGCAGCGGGTTGGTCAGCATCCCCGCGCGGGTGGTCGCGCCGACCAGCGTGAACGGCTGCAGGTCGAGCTTCACGCTGCGCGCGGCCGGGCCTTCGCCGATCATGATGTCGATCTGGTAATCCTCGAGCGCCGGATACAGGATTTCCTCGACGACCGGCGACAACCGGTGGATCTCGTCGATGAACAGCACGTCGTTCGCTTCGAGGTTGGTCAGCAGCGCGGCGAGGTCGCCCGCGCGCTCGAGCACGGGGCCCGATGTCTGGCGCAGGTTCACGCCCATCTCGCGCGCGATGATGTGTGCGAGGGTGGTCTTGCCGAGGCCCGGCGGCCCGAACAGCAGCACGTGGTCGAGCGGCTCGGAGCGGCGCTTCGCGGCCTCGATGAAGATCTCGAGCTGGCCTCGCACCTTTTCCTGGCCGACGTAGTCGTCGAGCTGGCGCGGCCGCAGCGCGCGTTCGAACACCTCTTCGTGCGACGAGGCGGGCGTGGCGGCGATGATCCGCTCGGCGGCGAGTTTGTCGGTTTCAATCATGCGGCCATTGTACCGCGCACCGTCACGCGGCCGAACTGGCCGAACGGCCGACTGGCGCACGCCGCACCGCGGCGCGACACTGGCTTCGACAGCCGGGTCGGGCGGCCGTTACACCTTCGACAATGCCTTGAGCGCGAGCTTGATGCCTTCGGACACGCCGGTGCCGGCCGGCACGTTCTTGATCGCGGCGAGGCCTTCCTTTTCGGAGTAGCCGAGCGCGAGCAACGCGTTGAGGATGTCGGTCGCGTGATCGGACGGCGACGCGGCGCCGGCGAGCGCGCCGAGGTCCGCGCCGAGCTTGCCCTTCAATTCGAGCAGCAGGCGCTCGGCGGTCTTCTTGCCGATGCCGGGCAGGCGCGTGAGGCGCGCGGCGTCCTGCATCGTCACGGCCTGCGCGAGCTCCTGCACGCTCATGCCGGACAGCACGGCAAGCGCCATGCGCGCGCCGATGCCGGTGATCTTCAGCAGTTCGCGGAAGGTCGTGCGCTCCTGCGGCGTGAGGAAGCCGTACAGCAGGTGCGCGTCCTCGCGCACGATCTGCTGCGTGAGCAGCACGACACGCTCGCCGGTTTGCGGCAGGTTGTAGAAGGTGCTCATCGGCACGTCGATTTCGTAGCCGACGCCGTTGCAGTCGACGAGCAGGTGAGGCGGGTTCTTTTCGAGCAGGATGCCGGCGATGCGACCGATCATGGATGGCGGGATGCGAGGAAGAAAGCGCGAGTGTAGCGCAGGTGCGGCGCGATGCCGATGGGTTGGCCGTCAGGTCAGGGCGATGCGCCGCGCGTGCGCGGCGTGGGCCGATCACGCGGGCAGGGCGGTTGCGGACGTCACGCGTGCGACGCGCGTGACCACGCGTCGCGCCGGGCGATTGCGTGCCGTCGTGTCAGCCGACGAGCCGCCCGCGCCGCACGCGCAGCCCTTTTTTCGCGAGCGCCGGCGCTAGGCCGCCGATCGTGCCGAGCGTATTGCCGCTGTGCGCGTGGCAGATCGCCATCCCGAGCGCGTCGGCCGCGTCGCTGCCGGGCTGGCCGGACAGGTTGAGCAGCCGCGTGACCATCTCCTGCATCTGCGACTTGGTCGCACGGCCGTAGCCGACGACGGCCTGCTTCAGTTGCAGCGCGGTGTATTCGGCGACCGGCAGGCCGCCGGAGACGAGCCCGCAGATCGCAGCGCCGCGCGCCTGGCCGAGCAGCAGCGTCGACTGCGGGTTCACGTTGACGAACACCTGTTCGATCGCGGCCTGGTCGGGCGCGTGTTCGCGCACGAGCGTCGATACGCCCTGGAAGATCGTGCCGAGCCGGGTGGCCAGGTCGGCCGTGGGCGTGCGGATCACGCCGCTCGCGACATAGGCGAGGCGGTGGCCGCTGACGTCGATGACGCCGAAGCCGGTGACGCGCAGGCCGGGGTCGATGCCGAGAATTCGCATGAGTGAGGAGAAAAACCTGATGCAGCGATACTACAACGAATGGTGTGCGGCGCCGGCCGCACGGTCGCGAGCGCCGGCGCCGCGCAATAAAAAACCCGGCGGGTGCGATGCCGCCGGGTTTGCGTGCAGCAGCCGCGCGGGCCGCGTGCGATCAGTGACGGAAGTGACGCACGCCCGTCAGGACCATCGCGATGCCGTGCTCGTCGGCTGCCGCGATCACTTCGTCATCGCGCATCGAGCCGCCCGGCTGGATCACGCAGGTCGCGCCTGCCGCCACGACGACGTCGAGACCATCGCGGAACGGGAAGAACGCATCCGACGCGACGGCCGAGCCGGCCAGCGTCAGGCCCGCGTTCTGCGCCTTGATGCTCGCGATGCGTGCGGAATCGACGCGGCTCATCTGGCCTGCGCCGACGCCGAGCGTCATGCCGTTGCCGCAGAACACGATCGCGTTCGACTTCACGTACTTCGCGACGCGCCATGCGAACAGCAGGTCGTCCATTTCCTTCGCCGTCGGTTGGCGCTTCGTGACGACGCGCAACTCGCTCGGCTGCACGTTCTTCGAATCGAGCGACTGCACCAGCAGGCCGCCGCCCACGCGCTTCAGGTCGAACGCGTTGTGACCGTCACCCAGCGCGATCTCGAGCAGGCGCACGTTCTGCTTCGCGGCGAACACCTGCTTCGCGGCGTCCGAGAACGACGGTGCGATCAGCACTTCGACGAACTGCTTCGCGACAGCCTGCGCGGCCGCTTCGTCGACTTCGCGGTTGAACGCGATGATGCCGCCGAATGCCGACGTCGGGTCGGTCTGGAATGCCTTCGCGTACGCGTCGGCCGAGTCGTTGCCGACCGCGACGCCGCACGGGTTCGCATGCTTGATGATCACGCAGGCCGGCGCGTCGAACGTCTTCACGCATTCCCACGCCGCATCCGAATCGGCGATGTTGTTGTACGACAGCTCCTTGCCCTGCAGCTGGCGGTAGTTCGCCAGCGCGCCGGCCGGCGTCGCGAGGTCGCGGTAGAACGCCGCGCTCTGGTGCGGGTTCTCGCCGTAGCGCAGGTCCTGCACCTTGTCGAACGCCATGTTCAGCGTGGCCGGGTAAGCGCTGCGCGATGCGTGCTGCAGCTCGTCGGTCAGGCTCGTCAGGTAGTTCGTGATCGCGCCGTCGTATTGCGCGGTGTGCGCGAACACCTTCGTCGCGAGGCGGAAGTTGGTCGCGTAGCCGATCGCGTTGCCGTTTGCCTTCATTTCGTCGAGCACGACCGCGTAGTCGGCCGGATCGACGACGACCGTCACGTCGCGGTGGTTCTTCGCGGCCGAGCGCAGCATCGTCGGGCCGCCGATGTCGATGTTCTCGATCGCGTCGGCGAGCGTGCAGTCGTCCTTCGCGATCGTCGCGACGAACGGATACAGGTTCACGACCAGCAGGTCGATCGTCGGGATGCCGTGCTGCTCCAGCGCCTGCATGTGCTCGGGCAGGTCGCGGCGGGCGAGGATGCCGCCGTGCACTTTCGGGTGCAGCGTCTTCACGCGCCCATCGAGCATTTCCGGGAAGCCCGTGTAGTCGGCCACTTCGGTCACGGGCAGGCCCGCGTCGGCGAGGAGTTTCGCGGTGCCGCCGGTCGACAGCAGCTTGACGCCGAGGTCGGACAGCGACTTCGCGAAGTCGACGATGCCGGTCTTGTCGGAAACGGAAATGAGCGCTTGCTTGATCATGATGGAACCACCAATAGCCAGGGAAACGGGGACGGGACGGCTGCCTACAGCAGGCCGTGCTGCTGCAGCTTCTTGCGCAGCGTATTGCGATTGATGCCGAGGTACTCCGCGGCGAGCGACTGGTTGCCGCCGGCCTGTACGAGCACGACCTCGAGCATCGGCTTTTCGACGCAGGACATCACCATTTCGTAGACGTCGTGCGGATTGGAGCCGTCTAGATCCCGGAAATACACGTCCAGGCTCTCGCGGACACATTGTTCGATGTTGTGCTTGCTCATGCTGCTAACTGGTTATGGTCGTCCGACTCGCCCTGGCCGTTTTCCTCTTCGTCATCGACGTAGACGAGGTGGTCCGACAGCGCCTTTTGCGCCTCGAAGAAAGCATTGACGGCGGCGAGCTGCTCGCGGGTGGAATCGAGCGTGTTCATCCTGTGCCGGAACCCGTTGGCGCCGGAAAGGCCGCGAGTGTACCAGCCGATGTGCTTGCGCGCAGTACGGACGCCCGTGAATTCACCGTAGAACGCGTAGTGGTCTTCCAGGTGTTCGTTCATCACGTGCTGGATCTCGTCGATCCGCGGCGGGGGCAGCAGTTCGCCGGTTTGCAGGAAATGATCGATTTCACGGAACAGCCACGGCCGACCTTGCGCGGCGCGACCGATCATCAGTGCATCGGCGCCGGTCGCGTCGAGCACGGCCTTCGCTTTCGCCGGCGACGTGATGTCGCCATTCGCGACGACCGGGATGCGCACGGCCGCCTTCACGGCCGCGATCGTGTCGTACTCGGCGTCGCCGCGGTACAGGTCGGCGCGCGTGCGGCCGTGCACGGTCAGCATCGAGATGCCGGCCGCTTCGGCGAGGCGCGCGACCGTGATCGCATTCTTGTGATCGCGATCCCAGCCGGTGCGGATCTTCAGCGTGACGGGCACGGCATCCGGCCCCGTGCCGACCGCCGCGACGACGGCCTCGACGATCCGCTGCACGAGCGGCTCGTTCTGCAGCAGCGCGGAGCCGGCCGCGACGTTGCAGACCTTCTTCGCCGGGCAGCCCATGTTGATGTCGATGATCTGCGCGCCGTTGTCGACGTTGTAGCGGGCCGCTTCGGCCATCATCGCCGGATCGGCGCCGGCGATCTGCACCGCGATCGGCTCGACTTCGCCCTCGTGGTTCGCCCGCCGCATCGTCTTCGCGCTTTTCCACAGCTGCGCATTGGACGCAACCATCTCGGACACGGCGTACCCGGCCCCCAGCCGCTTGCACAGCTGGCGGAACGGACGATCCGTCACCCCGGCCATCGGGGCGACGAACAGGTTGTTACGCAAAACGTGAGGGCCGATAACGGGCATCGCAATGGCACCGCCCGCGGGCACAGGGCGTCGCGGGCAAAAAAGGGCGGAGGGAAAACGGGTATTTTACCGTATTCCCATGCCCCGCCGATTTGACCCGGTTTGGGGGATGCGGCTGGGCGCAACGCGCGGTGCGCCGCGCGTCAGTTGCGCTGGCCGAACATCATCTGGCGCGCGATCGCCTTCTTGAGCGGCGGCACGAATTCGAGCGCGGTGAGCGCCGCACCGCGCAGCAGCGGCAGGGGGCCGGCGTCGATCGTGAACAGGCGCGCGAGCGTGTCGGTCGCGCCGATCGTGAAGCGCCGGTCGAGCGCGCGCCGCGAATTGAAGGTCGCGAGCGCGGTCGCTTCGAAGCCTTGCGTGGATAGCGCATCGACGAGCGTATGCGCGTCGCGCAGCCCGAGGTTGAGCCCCTGGCCGGCGACCGGATGCAGCGTTTGTGCGGCGTTGCCGACGATCGCGAGGCGTCCGCTGACGAGGGTTTGCGCCGCGGTCAGCCCGAGCGGGAACGACGCGCGCCCCGCGATCGCGACGAACTGCCCCATCCGCTCGCCGAACGCCTGGCCGAGCTCGCGCAGGAACGCGTCGTCGGGAAGGGCGGCGCGGCGGGCCGCCTCGTCGGGCGTGCAGCACCACACGAGCGAATACTCGGCCTGGCGCGGGCCACCGAGCGGCAGCAGTGCGAGCGGGCCTTCGTGCGTGAAGCGCTCCCAGGCGACGTTCGGGCGCGGTGCCGAGACGGTGACCGTGCCGACGATCGCGGTCTGGCCATAGTCGCGGCGATGCTTGCCGGCGTCGGCCTGCTGTTCGTGGAACAGCCCGCCTTCGGCGTTGATGACGATGCGCGCGCGCAGCGTGCGCTCGCCTTGCGGGCCGTCGAGCGTCAGCGTGACGCCGTCGGCGTCCTGTTGCGGCGTGCGTGCGGTGGTCGAGGTGAGCCAGTCGACGCGCGTGCCGCGCACGGCCTGCGCGAGCGCCTGCACGATCGAGCCGTAGCGCACGACGTAGCCGAGCGCGGCGAGGTCGTGCTCGTCGCGGTCGATCAGCGTGCGGCCGAAATGGCCGCGCTGCGACACGTGGATGTGTTCGATCGGCGTCGCGTCGGCCGGCCATCCGAGCGTGTCGAGCAGCACGCGGCTGCCGTGCGACACGGCGATCGCGCGCGGGTCGTTCGCGCTCGCGGCCGGCTCGCGCGCGTCGATCAGCGCGATTGACGCGTGCTGCGTTGCGCTGCGTCGGGCGAGCCAGCCGGCGAGCGCGAGCCCGACGGGGCCCGCGCCGACGATGGCGAGGTCGTAGTCCGGCGTGGCCGGGGAGGAAGCGGTCGTCATCAGTGTTCGTGAAACGGGGTAACGGTCAACAGCAGATCAACGGCAGATCAACGGCAGATCAACGGCAGATCAACGGCAGATCAACGGCAGATCAACGGCAGATCAACGGCAGATCAACGGCAGATCAACGGCAGATCAACGGCAGATCAACGGCAGATCAACGGCAGATCAACGGCAGATCAACAGCAGATCACCACCGGGCCAACGGCGGCCCGGCATCGGCGCGATGGCAACCTGCGGCACGCTCACGCGCCGTGCGCCGCGCCCGCGCGCATCAGTGCCTCGATCTCGGCGGCCGCAACGGGCACGTCGCGCGTGATCAGCTCGCAACCATGCTCGCGCACGATCGCGTCGTCCTCGATGCGGATGCCGATGTTCCAGTATTCGGACGGTACGTCGTCGGCAGCCCGCACATACAGGCCCGGCTCGACGGTGAGCGTCATGCCGGGTTTCAGCGTGCGCCATGGCAGCGCGCCGTTGGCGTCGCGCGCGGCAAGCCGCTCGCGGTAGTCGCCGCAATCGTGCACGTCCATGCCGAGCCAATGGCCGGTGCGGTGCATGTAGAAGCGCGCGTACGCGCGCTCGGCGATCGCGTCGTCGACGTTCGAGAAGCGTGTCTTCGGGATGATGCCGGTATCGAGCAGCCCCTGGGCCAGCACGCGCACGGCCGCGTCGTGCGGCGCCTCGAACGGCACGCCCGCGCGCGTCGCGTCGATCGCGGCCTGCTGTGCGGCCAGCACGATGTCGTACAGCGTGCGCTGCGCGGGCGAGAAGCGCCCGTTGGCCGGGAACGTGCGCGTGATGTCCGACGCGTAGCCGTCGAGTTCGCACGCGGCATCGATCAGGATCAGGTCGCCGTCCCGCGCGGCCGCGTTGCCGGCCGGGTAGTGCAGCACGCACGCGTTCGCGCCGGCCGCGACGATCGAGCCGTACGCGGGCGCCTGCGCGCCGTGCTTGCGGAATGTGTATAGCAGCTCGGCCTCGAGTTCGTATTCGCGGATTCCCGGGCGGCACACCTGCATCGCGCGACGGTGCGCGAGCGCGGAGATGTGCGCGGCGCGCATCATGATCGCGAGTTCGTGCTCATCCTTCACGAGCCGCATGTCGTCGACGAGCGGCGTGAGGTCGAGCAGCGCGTCCGGCGCGGCGACGCCCGTGCGCGCCTGCGCGCGGACCGCGTCGATCCAGCCGGCCAGCTGGCGGTCGAAATCGGCCGATGCGCCGAACCGGTAGTGCACGGTGCCGGCGTCGGCGAGCAGGCGCGGCATTTCGGTGTCGATCACGTCGACCGCGTAGGCCGCGTCGAAGCCGAACGCATCGCGCGCGGCCTCGGGCCCGTAATGGAAGCCTTCCCAGATCTCGAGGTCGGGATTCTTCGCGCGGCAGAACAGGATCGATTCCGGCGCGCCGTGCGACGTGGCCGCGTTCAGCACGAGCACGGCATCCGGCTCGGTGAAGCCCGTCAGGTAATGGAAGTAGCTGTCATGCCGGTACGGATAGGCCGTATCGCGGTTGCGCAGCATTTCCGGCGCGGTGGGGACGATGGCGACGCCGCCGCCGGCGGCGCGCAGTGCGGCAAGCACGCGTTCGCGGCGCTGGCGGTAGACGTCGACGGCGATGGCGGTATCGATGGGCGCATTCATCGTGCGATTGTAGCGCCGCCGGACGCGGCGTGTGAGAGGGGAGGCTGCAAGCCGCGCGGGACGGGGCTCGGCGACGGCTGTTGCAAACCATCCACAGGCCGGACGGCCGATTTTCTACCCGACCACGTCGGCCGGTTATGATCGGCGACAACGTATACTCTCGGCGGTTCCCTTAAAAAGGCAGATGATGAAATTAATCGGTTCGCTCAGCAGCCCGTACGTCCGAAAGGCGCGGATCGTGCTCGCTGAAAAGAAGATCGACTACAAGCTGGAGCTCGAGAACGTCTGGGCGCCGGAGACGGATATTCATGCGTCGAATCCGCTCGGCAAGGTCCCGTGTCTCGTGATGGAGGATGGTGCCGCGGTGTTCGATTCCCGCGTGATTTGCGAATACGTCGATACGCTGTCGCCGGTCGGCAAACTGATTCCGCCGTCGGGGCGCGAGCGCGTCGAGGTGCGTTGCTGGGAAGCGCTGGGTGACGGCGTGCTGGATGCGGCCGTCGCGATCCGTCTCGAGCATACGCTTCGCGAAGAGGCGCAGCGCAGCGCGAGCTGGATCGCGCGCCAGCAGCGCAAGATCGACGATGGCCTCGTGGCGATGTCGCAGGGTCTCGGCGGCAAGACGTGGTGTGTCGGTAATCATTACTCGCTGGCCGACATCGCACTCGGCTGTGCGCTCGGCTACCTCGATTTCCGGATGCCCGAACTCAACTGGCGCGACCGTCATCCGAACCTCGACAAGTATTTCGCGAAGCTGTCGCAGCGGCAGACGTTCGCCGACACGCTGCCGCAAGCCTGACCCGCCGCCGGCTGCGTATCGAGCTGACAAAAGAAAAGCGCCCCGCG
>NZ_JSZN01000032.1:0-25197 GCF_000801975.1 Burkholderia sp. A9
CGTCCGTTCCTCGCGCGCCTGTCGATCATCGACTGGCTGTTCGCCCTGGCACTCGTGGTCGGCGCGGGCTATGCGTTCGTGCACTACAACGAGCACATGAATTACTACGACAAGGCAGTGATGATCGGCACCGTGCCGGCACTTGTCGTACTCGGCTGGCGCTGGAAGCCCGCGCGGCTGCTGATGGCGACGATCGCCGTGCTGTCGCTGCTGTCGATCCAGATCTACCAGGGCGATCTGGCGCGCGCCGATTCGGCGTTCTTCCTCAAGTACTTCCTGTCGAGCCAGTCGGCGATCCTGTGGATGAGCGCGCTGTTCGTGCTCGCGACGCTCTTCTACTGGATCGGCTTGCTCGCGCGCTCGGAATCGGGCGCCGCGATCGGTCAGAAGCTCACGTGGGTCGCGGTGCTGATGGGCTTCACCGGGCTGATGGTGCGCTGGTACGAGTCCTACCTGATCGGCGCCGACGTCGGGCATATCCCCGTGTCGAACCTGTATGAAGTGTTCGTGCTGTTCAGCCTGATCACCGCGCTGCTCTACCTGTATTACGAAGGGCATTACGGCACGCGTGCGCTCGGCGCATTCGTGCTGCTGGTCATCAGCGCGGCCGTCGGTTTCCTGATGTGGTACTCGGTCGCGCGCGACGCGCAGCAGATCCAGCCGCTCGTGCCAGCGCTGCAGAGCTGGTGGATGAAGATCCACGTGCCGGCGAATTTCATCGGCTACGGCAGCTTCGCGCTGTCGGCGATGGTGTCGGTCGCGTACCTGATGAAGGAGCGTGGTGTGCTGGCCGATCGCCTGCCGACGCTCGAGGTGCTCGACGACGTGATGTACAAGTCGATCGCGGTCGGTTTCGCGTTCTTCACGATCGCGACGATCCTTGGCGCACTGTGGGCCGCCGAAGCATGGGGCGGCTACTGGAGCTGGGACCCGAAGGAAACCTGGGCGCTGATCGTGTGGCTCAACTACGCGGCCTGGCTGCACATGCGCCTGATGAAGAGCCTGCGCGGCGCGGCTGCCGCGTGGTGGGCGCTCACCGGCCTGCTCGTGACGACGTTCGCGTTCCTCGGCGTCAACATGTTCCTGTCCGGGCTGCACAGCTACGGGCAACTCTGAAGCACGCGCGGCGTTTCCTACCATGTTCTACCCATGCACTTCGGCGAGCATTACTACTATGAGCCGCGCGCGTGCCGGGCCAGAATGTCCCGACGAGCATCGCTGCATTCCGGGTGTGACGTAGGAGGAGCTGCCATGAGACGCGTCTATTTTCTATTGCCGACGGCGCAATGCGCGCGGTCGATCGTGGGTGAGCTGCTGTCGCTGCGCATCGAGTGGCGACATATCCATTGCCTCGCGAATCACGATGTCATGCGCGACGGCTTGCCGGGAGCCACGCTGTTGCAACGCAGCGACCTGCTGCCGTCGCTCGCGCGCGGTACCGCAGTCGGCTTTGCGACCGGCACGCTGCTGGGGCTGCTCGTCCTGGTGTTCCCGCCCGCGGGATTGCCGATCGGCGGCGGCGTCGTCGTGGCGATCACGCTGTTCGGCGCGGCCTTCGGTGCATGGGTGTCGACGATGATCGGCATCGACGTGCCGAGCACGCGCCTGAAGCGTTTCGAGGACGGCATCGAGCATGGCGAACTGCTGATGATGATCGACGTGCCGACCGATCGCGTTCACGAGATCGAAGACGCGATCAAGCTTCGCCATACCGAAGCGCATCTCCAGGGAGAAGATCCGACCATCCCGGCATTTCCGTGAGCCGTCGGCGGATCGAAAGCTGCCTTGATACGCGTTGCCGGACGTCATCGTTTCATGACGCCGGGTAACGCGTCGTGCACGCGATGCCGGCGGCGTCGCCGCGTGCAGGCCGCCGCGTGTCTCAACTCGCGGCGCGAAGGCGCTTGTAGCGCGCGAGCACGCGCGGCACGTATTCGCGCGTCTGCGGCAGCGACGGGATGCGATACCCGGCCCGGATCACCGCGTTCTCTCCGGCGTTGTACGCAGCAAGCGTGAGTTCGACGTTCTCCTTGAACAGGTCGAGCAGGAAGCGCAGGTACCGTGCGCCGGTCAGCACGTTGTCACGCGGATCGAACATGTCGCCGCCCGAGAAGCGCCGCGCCGTTTCCGGCATCAACTGCATGAGCCCGAGCGCACCTTTGCCCGATACCGCCTTCGGGTTGTATCCCGATTCGACGTCGATGACCGCGCGAAGCAGTTCGGGCGGAACATTGAATGCCTGACTCGCCTCGGCAATCACGTCCGCGAACGACGACGGCGCGGCAGCCGGCTTCGCCGTGCCATGCTTCGTCGCGGATTCGGCCGGCCGGGCGGCCGCGACGATCACTTTCAGATTGGCCGTGCCGGGCTCGTTGGTCAGGACGATGACGCCATTGTTCGACACCGTGCCGAATATCTGCGCGTGGGCGGCGCACGACCATGCCGACGCGATTCCCACGCATGCGGCAACGATGGCTTGTTTCAATCCGGATGAAGGTTGGCGGTGCATCTTTCAGGTCTCCTGCCTCTGCATTGTCGTGGCCGGGCCATCGCATCGACAATGGGGCACCCTCCTACACTTCGATACCCGAAACGACGCCCGCAGGCAACGCTGCAAGTCTGTTACCGAAGTATTCGTCGGTAACGAGCCGTAATCGATCGAAGTTGACGATCCTTACGCCGAGCAGTTGTTTTCTGCTCAAGGCAATCGTTGCGGTAGAAGAAATGTTTTTGCGCGCGACAAAAGCGATCGGAAACTCCGCCATCCGTAGTCGCACGGATGCAAAGAAAAACGTCGAAACGATTCAACTCTGAAACACATCCTGCTGCTGCGCGACGTTTCCGCTGCGGAATGCGTGGCGCGAGTGCCTAGCGCGGCGCGGTGGCGCGATCCTTGCTGTGTCGACAGGCGTGGCCAGTCGCGCGCGGGAGAGCGGCCACCGGACCGGACAAGGGGAAGCATTGACGAAATGCGTCCGGCGCCGTGCAACGAGACCTCGATGTCCAGCACGGTACAAGCGCGTGAATCCTTGGGGGAAAGTCGTGAATACTAAATATCGCGTGATCATTGCGGAGGATCACGATCTGCTGAGAAACGGGCTCCGGTCGATGCTTTGCGCGCAAGGCGATTACGATGTCGTCGGCGAAGCGCGGGACGGCAAGGAAGCATGCCATCAGGCAATGACGCTCGCGCCCGATCTGATCCTGATGGATCTGTCGATGCGCGGGATGAACGGCATCGATGCGAGCGCGACGATCAAACGTAGAACGCCGACCATCCGGATCGTCGTGCTCACGGTGCACCAGAGCGAGGAATACGTGCGCGAGGCGTTGCGCGCGGGCGTCGATGGCTACGTGCTCAAGGACGTTTCGTTTGACGAATTGCTGCTCGCGATGCGCATGGTCATGCAGGGAAAGAAGCACCTGAGTGCCGACGTGTACGGCTACATGGTCGACTCGTTCGTGACCGGTCGCGACATGCCTGCGCCGAAAAAGGCCTGGGACATCCTGACCGCGCGCGAACGCAGCGTGCTGAAGCTGATCGCGGAAGGGCGTACCAACCGGCAGGTCGGTCAGTACCTGAACCTGAGCCCGAAGACGATCGAGAAGTATCGGGCGAGCATGATGCACAAGCTCCATCTTGCGAATCTGACGGAACTGGTGCTCGTCGCGATGAACATGGGGCTGTTGACCACACTCGCGGCGAAATGCGCGGAGCCGAACGCGGACGACGTGGCGTCGCACCCGGTAGCCGACGCAGGGACGGTGGCAGACGCCGTCGTGCGGCTGGACGACTATCCGGCGGGTGGCGCGAAGCGCTGAGCGCAGCTGCACGTCAGAGCGGCCAGGTTGCCGAGACGCGCGTACCCGTCGTGGCGGACGAGCGGATCTCAAACGTGCCGCCGTGCGACTCGATGCGGTGCTGCATGCCGATCAGTCCGAGCCCCGCCGCGCGCGCGTCGTCCGTCGAGAGCGGGCTACGCTCGTAGCCGACGCCGTTGTCGTCGATCGTCAGCAGCAGGCCGCCCACATCGTGTTGCAGGCCGAGCACGATTTCGGTGGCCTGTGCGTGCTTGACGATGTTGTGGAGCGCCTCCTGCGCGACTCTGAACATGTCCGCCTTCAGATGATCCGGTATGTCGTCGTCGTCGACGTCGCAGTTGAACTCGACCGACAGCTGATCCGCGTCGCGCTCGATGCGCCGGCACAGCGACGCGAGCGCGGCCGGCAGTCCGAGCTTGTCGAGCATCGGCGGCCTCAGTTCGCCGCAGATCTGGCGTACTTCGCCGATCGTCTCGCGGATCCGCAACACGGCGTCGTCGAGCAGATTCGTTGCGTCGGCGATGTCGCCGCGGCGAATCCGCATGAGCGCGTCCTCATTCATGAGCTTGATGAGCGTCAGCGCCTGGCCGAGCCCGTCGTGCAATTCCGCGGCCAGCCGATGTCGTTCCTTCTGCTGGCCAATCAGCAGATACGTGTCGCGGGCATGCACGCCCGCATCGTTTGCGGCGGCGCCGCGCCGTTCGGGTTCGGGCGTCGGCGGCTCTTCGAACAGCGTCAGCGACAGGCGTGTGCCGGGAAGCACCTGCTGATGTACGACGAATTGCGCGGGATGGCCGCTTCGCCCGCTGAGCATCGCCGCGAACGAATGTTGCTGTCGGTCGACGCTCCTGGACAGTTCTTGCGCCAGTTCGACGTGGGTATCCTCGGGCGCCAGTTCGCACAGGTGCAGGCGGACGAGCTCGGCGGGCGTATATCCGAACAGCGCCGCGGCGCTGCGATTGGCCGATACGAAGGTTCCGTCGTCGGCGAGAATGGCAAGCGCCGCGCCGCGTGCATCGGTGACGATACCGGTGCGGCGATCGTCCGGACGCACCGCACTGCGCAGCTTGCGCATCGCATCGATCAGATCGAGCAGCCTGATCCGTGGTCCTTCGGGCTGGCGGTCAATCATGGTAGCTCCCGATGCTCAATTTTCAGGAAACCGTAAGGTTTCCGTCATTCTAGGACGTGACTGAGCCCGTCTGCAACATGGGGATTGCGCGTGTATGGCATAGGGACATACCTGCCGCATGCAGCGGGGCATTCCCGCCAAGCGGGCATGTCCTACCGGCCTTTGGGGGGCGTCATCCCATGACGCTCGCGATCAAATTCATGACACTGCAGTGGCGGGGCACGGAATTGTCCGCTGCCTGGGCTCGTGTCAGGGAGGCCGGTATGAACAGGATCGCCAGATCGACGATGGGCGCATTCGTGGTCGCTGGCGTCGCGCTTGCCGCGACGCCAGCGTGGTGTGCGCCCGATGGCAGCGTGCTCGAGAACGCCGGCGGCGTGGCCGCCGAAAACGCAGCAGCGAACGCGAACGTCACGGAGAACGCCGCGTCGGATGGCGTCAATAGTCTGATGGGACACGACATGCAAAACGGTGTCGAACATCCCGCCATGGACGCCGCCGACAGCGCCGCGACGCACGCCGCGGCGCAGGCGGCCGAGCCTGCTACCGAGTCCGTGATGCAGCCCGCCACCGAGCAAGCGACGGAGCCCGCCCCCGAGCCCGTGATGCAGCCCGCCGCGGAGCACGCGACGGAACCCTCGACCGAGCCCGCGATGCAGCCCGCCGTGGAGCACGCGACGGAACCCTCGACCGAGCCCGCGATGCAGCCCGCCGTGGAGCAAGCGACGGAACCCGCTAACGAGCCGGCGATGCAGCCCGCCGCGGAGCAGGCGACGGAGCCCGCTGCCGAGCCCGCGATGCAGCCGGCTACGGAGCCTGCCACGGAGCCCGCCACCGGAAGCCCCGCGGCGCCCGTGCCGGCGGCACCCGCCGGGAATGCGGCGGACAAGGCCGAAGCACACATGACAGAGGGCGCGACCACAGCCGCCGGCATGCACATGCATCACGCCGTCATGCCGGGCACCGTGCACACGATGGTCCAGTACACGGTGCCGTCGGTCCAGCTCGTGCGCGACGACGGTCAGGCCGTCTCGCTGGCCAAGGAACTCGACGACGGCCGGCCGGTGATCCTGACGTTCATCTATACCAGTTGCACGACCATCTGCCCGATGATCAGCCAGACGCTCGAGCAATTGCAGGGCGAACTCGGCGCCGACCGCGACAAGGTGCACATCGTGTCGATCTCGATCGATCCGGAGGCGGACACGCCGGAGCGCCTCAGGACCTACGCGGCGCGCTTCGGCGCCGGCCCCGAATGGCAGCACTACACCGGCACGGTCGATGCGAGCGTCGCGGCGCAGCGCGCGTTCAACGTGTATCGCGGCGACAAGATGAACCACACGCCGGTGACGTTCGTGCGGGCCGCGCCGGGCCAGCCGTGGCTGCGTATCGACGGCTTCGCGACGCCGACCGAGCTGCTCGCCGCCTATCGCGACGTCGTCGCGTCCAACTAGGTGCCACGTCTCTGAGAAGGAGCGTCGAAATTGGACAACAAGCACCGTGTGCTGATCGTCGAGGATCAGCATCTGTTGCGAGTCGGCCTGAGTCACCTGGTTTCGGAGCTGGCCGACTACTGCATCGTCGGCGCGGCGAGCGGCGGGGTCGAGGCCTGCCGTCTCGCCGAGAAAACGCGGCCCGACCTGATCCTGATGGATCTGTCCATGCCGGGCGGCAGCGGCTTCGACGCGATCGCGACGATCAAGCGCGACGTGCCGCATGCGCGGATCATCGTCCTCACGGTTCATCGCAGCGAAGACAACGTGAGAGAAGCGTTTGCCGCCGGCGCGGACGGCTACGTGGTCAAGGATTCGCCGTTCGCTGACCTGGTTCGCGAGATGGGTTTCGTGATGCAGGGCAAGTGCGTGGTCAGCCTCGATGCGTATCGGGCCCGCGCCGGCCTGCACGGGCTGCACGACACCAACGCGCACCGGGCGCGATTGTGGAACGCGCTGACGAATCGCGAGCGCACGGTGTTGCGGCTCGTCGTCGAGGGGCACACGAGCCGGCAGGTCGGCGAGTGCCTGAAGGTCAGTCCGAAAACGGTGGACAAGCACCGTGCCAATCTCATGCGCAAGCTTGGCGTCGCGAATCTGACCGGTCTCGTTCACTTCGCGATCGACGTCGGTGTGCTCACGCTGAACGACGACGACCGTGTGTGAACACCCTCCATTGGGGCAGGGCCCAACAGGGGGGGATCTACCCATGGGGATGGACGGCACTCCCTACTTCTGACCCGTACCGACGTGAACAAGAATGCAATCAGCGGCATCGGCAATGCCGACGCCGCGGGTCGATACAGGGAGGAAGCCGTGAGCCACGAATCGTTCTCGATCCCGGCCGGCGTGTCGGGCCAGCGGCAGCGTGACGGACGACACGTGTGCCGCGCGTGCGCGAGTCGCGGCTTCACGCTGCTCGAGCTGCTTGTCGTGATGGTCATCATCGGGTTGCTGGCAGGGCTCGTGGCGCCACGGTATTTCGAACAGGTCGGCAAGTCGAACGTGAAGATCGCGCGGGCGCAGATCGTGTCGCTCGGCCAGGCGCTGGATCAATACCGGCTCGACGTCGGTGCCTATCCGACCACCGAGGAGGGGCTGGATGCGCTCGTGAACAAGCCGCAAAACGCATCGCGGTGGAGTGGTCCCTATCTGCAGAAAGCCGTTCCGGTGGACCCGTGGGAGCGGCCCTATCAGTACCGTTCGCCGGGCGAGCACGGCGACTACGACCTGTTTTCGCTCGGCAAGGACGGACGCGGCAGCGGTACCGGCGAGAACGTGACGATCTCGTCGTGGTAGGGGCAGCATGGCTGCGGTCGCTGCGCATATCGTGAGCAGTCCGCAAGGAGAGTCGACGTGAAATTCGTGCTGCGTGTATTCGATACGAGCGGCTCGGTGCAGACGCTTCGCATCGACAGCGACTCGCCGGCGAGCGCGGCATCGCTCGCGCGCGCGCGGGGCCTTCGCGTCGTATCGGTCAGCACGGACGCCGGGCGGCAGCGGCGCGGCGCGAACCGGTTCGGGATACCGGGCGCGCGGTTCGACGTCGACATGTTCGCGCGCGAGTTGGCGGCGCTGCTCGATGCGGGTGTCGGCCTCGTCGACGCATTGCGCACGCTTGGCGGCAACGCGCGGCGCGAAGCGTCCGCACAGGTGTGTCGCGACCTGCTGCGGCAGCTCGAGGAAGGACAGTCGCTGTCGGCGGCGCTCGAGCACGCGAGCCCGATCTTTCCGCCGGTACTGGTGGCGTGCGTGAAGGCGAGCGAGCAGACCGGCGGCCTGGCCGACAGCCTGACGCGCTATTCGCACAATAGCGCGACGCTGCGCGAGTTGCGCGCGCGGGTCGTGTCGGCGGCGATCTACCCGACGGTGCTGCTGTTCGTCGGTGCGGCCGTCGTGCTGTTCCTGCTCGGCTTCGTGGTGCCGCGCTTCGCGACGCTGCTCGAACACAGCGGGCGCGAACTGCCGCTGATGTCGCGGCTGCTGATGGCGTGGGGCAGCATGGTGCATGCGCACGGCCCCGAGCTGACGGGCTGCCTCGCGGTCCTGGCGGTGGCCACCGGTGTCGCACTGCGGCGTCCGGCACTGCGCATCTGGCTCGCCGATCGTCTGCTTGCGCTGCCCGGTATCGGGCAACACTTCCGCGTGTTTCGCCAGTCGCAGTTCTATCGCACGACGGCGATGCTGGTCGACGGCGGCATTCCCGCCATCCGCGCGTTCGACCTCGCGCGCGGCCTGGTCGGCCGCGCGGACCAGGCCGCGCTTGCGGGCGCGCTGCAGCAGGTCCGCAATGGCGCGAAGATTTCCGATGCGTTCCAGCAGGCCGGCCTTGCGAACGCGATCGGCTACCGCCTGTTGACGGTGGCCGAAAAGACCGGCGGGCTCGGGCCCGTCCTCGACCGGATCGCCGCGTTTCAGGAAGCACAGGTGTCGCGCACGATCGACCTGATTTCGAGACTGATCGAGCCTGCAATGATGATCGTGATCGGCGTGGTGATCGGCGGAATCGTCGTGTTGATGTACATGCCGATCTTCGAGATCGCGTCGAGCATTCAGTAGGCCGTCCTGGAGACGCGCGTGGACACCGTTACTTCCTCCCCCGACCACCATCCCGACCCGGATGCCGAACTGCGTGACCTGCTTCGCACGCTCGGCGAACGGCACGGTTCCGGCATTCGCGCACTCGAGGCGTTGACGGCGCAGACGGCGCTGGGCGCGGACGAGATGCGCGAGCGGCTCGCCTCGCAGTTCCGGATGAAGCCGATCGGGATACGCGAGCTGAACCGCCTGGAGCCGGATTTCGAGCTGGTGCCGTTCGTCGAGGCGACGGCGCGCCTCTGCGTGTGCCTGCGCGATCCCGAGCGCGGCGCGCTGCTGTTCGCGATCGCCGATCCGCTCGATGCCCGCACGCGCGGCTGGGTCGAACACCGGATGCGTGCGCATCCGGCGCTGCCGTACGGCTGGGCGCTCGCGAGCGCGGGCGACCTGGGTGCCTATCTCGCCGTGCGCGAGAAGGACATCCGCGCGATGGATTCGCTCGCGTTCGACGATCCGATCCAGAGTGCGCCCGATCCGGCGTCGCTCGCGTTGACGCTGCAGGGCATCAGCAGCGACGACAGCCCGGTGGTGCGCCTGCTCAATTCGACGATCTACGACGCGCTCAAGATGCTGGCGAGCGACATTCACCTCGAATGCCGCGCGAACGGATTGATGATCAAGTGCCGGGTCGACGGCGTGCTGACGGTGGTGGGGCGCGTGGAGGGCCGCGACGTCGCGGACCAGGTGCTGTCGCGCGTGAAGGTGATTTCCGAGCTCGATATCGCGGAGCGCCGCATTCCGCAGGACGGGCGCTTCAAGGCGATGTACGCCGGACGCGAGATCGATTTTCGCGTGTCGATCATGCCGAACCAGTTCGGCGAGGACGCGGTGTTGCGGATTCTCGACCGCTACCAGCTGTCCCAGTCCGCAGGCGGCCTGACGCTCGAGGCGCTGGGATTCCAGCCCGGCGATACGCGCTTCATGAGGTCGATCGCGTCGATGCCGTACGGGATGCTGCTCGTCACGGGCCCGACCGGCAGCGGCAAGACCACGACGCTTTACGCGATCCTCACTGAAATCAACAACGGACTCGAGAAGATCGTGACCATCGAGGATCCGGTCGAGTACCAACTGGGTGAGATCCTGCAGATTCCGGTCAACGAGGCAAAGGGCCTGACGTTCGCGCGCGGATTGCGCTCGATCCTGCGGCACGACCCGGACAAGATCATGGTCGGCGAAATCCGCGATCCCGAAACCGCGCAGATTGCCGTGCAGGCCGCACTGACCGGCCACCAGGTGTTCACCACCGTGCACGCGAACAACGTGTTCGACGTGATCGGCCGGTTCACGAACATGGAGGTCGATCCGTACAGCTTCGTGTCGGCGCTCAACGGCGTGATCGCGCAGCGGCTGCTGCGTCAGTGCTGCCCGGACTGCCTCGCCGAGGACACGGCGGACCCGGATGCGCTCGCCCGCTCGGGCATCGACCCGGACACGGCCGGCAGCTACCTGTTTCGCCGCGGTACCGGGTGTGCGATGTGCCGCGGCAGCGGCTATCGCGGCCGGCGTGCGATCGCGGAGGCATTGCGCATGAACGACGAACTGCGGCAACTGCTGTCGGAGCGCGCGCCGCTCGGGCATATCAAGGCGGCGGCGCTGCGCTACGGCATGACGACGTTGCGGGCGTCGGCGATCGACCTGGTGAGGCGGGGCGAAACGACGCTCGAGGAGATCAATCGTGTCACCATGGTCGAATAATCCGCTTGCGATCGGCGTCGGAACGCGCGAGATCGTCGTCGGCATCCGCCCGCCCGCACTGTGGCGGCCGGGCCGGCGCGGGTTCGTCGCCGATCCGCTGAGCGTCGTCATTCCCGACGAATGCTTCGGGATCGAGACGGCGGTGCTCGATGCGCTGCGTGCCGCGCTTGCCGCGACGCCCGGTAGCGACGGTGGCGCGAAGCGGCCGCAAGCGCGCGGCGCGCACATCGTGCTCGACGATTTCTGGTGTTGCCACGCGATCCTGCGCGGCGACTTCCGCGCGCTGCACGCACGCGAACTCGAGGAAATCGCGCTCGCGCATTTCTCTGACACGTATGGGGTCGCCACCGAGTCGCTGGTCACGCGCTTCTGCGTGCGGCAGGGCGGCCGTGCGCTCTTTGCCAGTGCGCTGCCGCGCACGCTGTACGACGGCATTCACGAGACGGGCGCAGCCGGCGATGTCCGCATCCGCTGCCTGCGCGCAGGGCTTCCGGAGACGCTGAATCGGGTCGCGGTGAAGATCGACGGCGATGCAATGCTGCTCGTCGTTGGCGAAGCGTTGCTGCAGGCGGTCATGATCGAGCGTGGCGAGTGGGCCGCGTACGATGCGCAGCGCCTCTTTCCGGGCGAGTCCGGCGATGCGTCGCGGCTTGCCGAACTCGCCGAGCAACTGTTCGAGCGCTCGGCGACGCGCTCGGGCCTGAAGCGCGACGACTGCCACGTCTATCTGTCCGGCGTCGACACGGACGCCGCGCCGTTCGAGGCACGCTTTGCCGCGGCCGTCCTGCCGGACCGCGCGGCGCTCGATGGTTCGCCTGCGCGCCGGTTGCTGGAGTACGCGTCATGATCCGCACGCTCGACATCGATTTTTGCCGGCGCCGCGCCCGGATCGGCACGAGCGGCGCGATCCTGCTCGGCGTCGCCGTGTTGGTGTGGGGCGTGTGCGCCGTCCGGCTCTGGCACGCGTATGCGGAAAACGATCGCGTCAGGGAGAGCCTGGCGGTCGTCCAGCATCGCACGTTTGCGCAGCAACACGTCACGAAGCCGCCGCCGACCGCGGCCGCCCGGCTGGCGGAAAAGCAGAGCCAGGCCGTGCTGCGCGAATTGACCGTGCCGTGGCAGACGCTCTTCTCGATCGTCGAGGACTATCCGGGCCATGACGTCGCACTGATCGGCATCGACCAGAACCCGTCACAGGGCCAGATTCGCATCACGGCCGAAGCGAAGGACCCGGACGCGATGATCGCGTACCTGAAGTACTTGCAGACGAGCGTCGTGCTGCGCGAGGCGACGCTCAACGGTCATCTCGTCGAGGACAACGTGGCGGGCAAGCCGGTGCGTTTCCAGATCACGGCCGTCTGGAGGAAATCATGAAAGCCGATCGTTTGGCGGACCGCCTGCTCACGCTTCGCTTCGAGTGGCGACGCGCATTCGGTCTGCCGGGGCTCGCCGGGATGCTGATGCTCGGCGCCGCAGCCATCACGTATGCGGCGATCGCGAGCGTGGAGTCCGACACGCGCGAGATGCAGGCGCCAGCCGGTGTGGTGCGGGCCGCACGCAGCCATCGTCCGGCCGACACACCCGGCGCGGCGGCGGACGCGACGACGCTCGATACGTTGCCGGGGCTCTTTCCGCGTTTTTCGCAAAGCGCGGACGACATCGCGTCGATCTTCGAGCAGGCGCGCGACAGCCATCTGACGCTCGGGTCCGCCGAGTATCAGGTGACGACCGAGCCGGGTGCGCGCTTCGCGCGCTACCAGGTGCTGCTGCCCGTGAAGGATGAATACGGCGCGATCCGGCATTTTCTCGCATCGGTGCTGAATAACGTGCCGAACGCGGCGCTGCAGGAAATCCACGTCGAGCGTCCGGCCGTGGGCAGCAGCATGCTCGACGCGCGGGTGCGTTTCGAGCTCGTCTATCGGAGCGCCCAGCCATGATCTCCGCCGTCATGAAGCCCGCTGCGCGCCATCGACTCGTACTCGCGCTGGGATGCCTCGTCGTCGCCGGCACCGGATATCGCGTGCTGGTGGCGGCGATGCAGCAGCCGGCGCCGGCGGCTGCAAGCGTCGTCGTCCATCGCGATGGTGCGCGCGCGGCACCCGCGCCGGCACGCGCGCGTGTCGCGGCTGCCGCTCATGCCGCGGCGCCTGCGCCCGCGTCGCATGATGCGGCGGCGACCCCGCGGGAAAAGCTCGCCGCGTTGCGTGCGCCCGTGTCCGTCGAAGCGGCACACGATCCCTTCACGGCGTCGTCATGGCTGCCGCCTCCGCCCGTCGTGCCGCCGCCGCCCGAAACGCGTCCGGCGCCGCCGACCGCGCCGCCGGTGCCGTTCGTCTATCTCGGCCAACAGGATGCCAAGTCAGCGAAGCCTCACGTGTTTCTCGGCAACGGAGATCAGTTGCTGATCGTTTCTCCGGGCGACGTGATCGACAGCCAGTATCGCGTCGACTCGGTGTCCGAGTCGAACGTGGTGATCACCTATCTGCCGCTGAACCAGACCCAGATGGTGCCCATTCCAGTGGAAGGAAAGTAAATGGAAACCATACATACACGGGGTGCGCGCCGCAATGGGGACGGCGGCCGGTCGACACGCCTTTGCTCCGCCCCCCCGGCCGATGCGCGACCGGCGCCGGCGAGCCGGTGCGCGACGAAACGCGCGCTGGCGATCGCCGTGGCGCTGCTCGCATGCGGCGGCTGTGCGCATGTGCCGAACCTTCACGACGATCCGACCAACGCGCAGGTGAAGATCGACGCATTGCACGACCGCAACGAAGCAGTCGACGAGCTGCTCGACAACGCGGAGGCGTTTCGCCAGAAGAACGAGTTCGACGACGCGGCGCGCTCCGTCTACATGGCGAAGCAACTCGATCCGACCAGCGAGCGCGCGCGCCGGATCGGCACGATGATCGAGCAGGACCGCAAGCATCTTGCGATCCTGCAGGAAGCGGACCGCATGATGAAGCGCGGTTCGTACGCGCAGGCAGCCGAACGCGTGCATCGCGTGCTGGTCGAGGATCCGGCCAATACGATGGCGACGCGGATGCAGGCGGAGCTCGACGAAAAGCGCCGCCAGCAACACGCGGAGCGCGACGACAAGCTCGCGGCGTCATCGATCATGCGCACGCCGGTGTCGCTGCAATTCCGCGACGCGAACGTGCGGATGGTGTTCGAGGCGTTGTCGCGGACCTCCGGGCTGAACGTCATTTTCGATCGCGACGTGCGCGCAGACCTGAAGACGACGATCTTCGTGCAGAACGCGTCGTTGCAGGACACGGTCGACATGATCCTGTTGCAGAACCAGCTCGACAAGAAGCAGATGAACGCGAACACGCTGTTCATCTATCCGGCGACGCCGGCCAAGGAGCTCGAATACCAGGAGCTCAAGGTGCGTACGTTCCAGTTGTCGAACGTCGACGCGAAGCAGATCCAGTCGCTGCTGAAGAGCCTGTTGAAGGTGAAGGAGGCCGTGATCGACGAGCGCGCGAACACGGTGACGATCCGCGGCACGCCTGACATGATCAAGGTCGCCGACGAGATGATTGCCGCCCAGGACTTGCCGCAGCCGGAGGTGATGCTCGAGGTCGAGGTGCTGGAGGTATCGCATGACCGGATGTCGCAGCTGGGTATCAACTGGCCCAACTCGTTTACGGTGTCGACGCCGAGCTCGGCCGATACATGGGGGGTGCTGCACCATCTGCCGATCAATGCGCTGAACGTCAGCAGCCTGTCGGCCACCGCGGACTTCAAGCTGACCGATACCGACGCGAATCTGCTCGCGAGTCCGCGCATCCGCGCGCGCAACAAGGAGAAGGCGCGCATCATGATCGGCGACAAGGTGCCGGTGATTTCCAGCTCGAGCACGCCGAGCACCAGTGGCCCGTCGTTTACGCAGATGATCCAGTACCTCGACGTGGGCATCAAGCTCGAGGTCGAGCCGGAGGTCTATCGCGACGGCGACGTCGGCATCAAGCTGAATCTTGAAGTCAGCAACATCACCAACACGATCTCGAGCGGCAACTCGCAGGGGCTGAGCTCGCTCGCGTATCAGATCGGTACGCGCAGCGCGTCGACCAGCCTGCGGCTGCGGGACGGCGAAACGCAGATCATGGGTGGCCTGATTTCGGACGAGGACCGCCGCAACGCGAACAAGGTGCCGGGTCTCGGCCAGTTGCCGGTGCTCGGCCGCCTGTTCTCGGATCACGGCGGCGATCACAAGAAGACCGAGATCGTGCTGCAGATCACGCCGCATATCGTTCGGCCGCAAGTTGCGGCGGATGCGGACACGCAGGAAGTGTGGTCGGGCACCGACGTCAACGTGCACGCAGATCAGCTGCGGCTCGACCCGGTCGCGCTGAACGCGGAGGCGCCCGCGGCGCCGCGGGCGAGGGCCGTTCCAGGCAGCGTGGGGGGCGGGACCTCGGGCCGTGCGGCGCCGGCACCATTGGAGGCCGCGACGAACCGTGCGCAGCCGTCGCCGGAGAGCGGCGCGTTCGGACAGATGCCGGCCGCACCACGCACGACGCCGCCGCCCGAACCGTACGGCGGGCGGTTCTCGAGGCCGCAGCCGGCATTGCCCGCGCCGGCCGCCGGGTCCGCCGCGGCGGAGCAGCCGGCTGGCGGCGCGACGCAGGCGGCCGCGCCGACGGGCAATGAAGTGGCGCCCGCAGCGGGCACCACCGTGACGCCGGTTGCGTCGCCGGCACCGGCCGAGCCGGCTGCCGCGGCGGCCGCCGCGCCGGCGGCGCCACCCCCGACGCTGCAGATGCCGGCGGGCGATATCCCGAGCGAAAACCCGCTTCGCCCGGTCGGGAAGTGAGCCGTGGCCGCCCGCAACGCAGCGACGCGCGTCGGCCGCATCGGCCGGCGCGGCTTCACGTTGATCGAGATGGTCATCACGCTCGCGCTCGTGTCGATCCTCGCGCTCGCGATCATGCCGTTCTCCGAACTGATCGTGCAGCGTCAGAAGGAACAGGAGCTGAGCGCCGCGTTGCGTGAGATCCGCACTGCGCTCGATGCGTACAAGGACGCGTGCGATGCGGGGCAGATCGAGAAGGAGGCGGAAGCGTCCGGCTATCCGCCGTCGCTGACCGTGCTTGTGACGGGCGTGAAGAACGCCCGCGACCCGAAGGGCGGCCTGGTGATGTTCCTGCGCCGGGTGCCGCGCGATCCGTTCTTCACCGGCGATCCCGATACGCCGGCCGAGGACACCTGGGACGTGCGCGCGTACGGCACGCCGCCGGACCCGGCGGCCGACGCGGCCCCCGCCGGCATGGAGGCCGGCAAGGACGTGTTCGACGTGACCTCGAAATCCGCCCGCGTCGGCATCAACGGCATTCCGTACAAACAATGGTGACGGTTCATCATGAAACCCGCTCGCATGCGCAGGATCCGCGGCTTTACGCTGATCGAAATCGTGGTCGTGATGGCCATCATCGGGCTGCTTCTGACGTTGGCCGTGCCGCGCTACATGCACAGCATCGAGCGCGGCAAGGAACAGGTGCGGCGGCAGAACCTCGCGGTGATGCGCAGTGCGATCGACCAGTATTACGGTGACAACGGGCAATACCCCGAGACGCTCGACGAACTGGTCGCGAAGCACTATTTGCGTGCGGTGCCGGTCGATCCGGTGAATGGCGACGACAAATGGGCGACGATCGCGTCGCCGGACGAGACCCAGCAGGGCGTCTACGACGTGGGGCCCGCGAGCAGTGCGCAAGGCGCGCCGCCGGCTGTGGCGGGACCGGCGGGCGCGGGCGGAGCGGCGAAATGAGCCGGTCCGGCCGGGCCGCGCGCGGGATCGCACGGATGCATGCCCGCCTGCGCGGCGGGCGGCAGCGCGGGCTCGTGCTGCTCGCGCTGCTGATCGCGCTGATGCTGATGTCGATCGCGCTGGCCGGCGCGCTCGATGTCTGGTCGCTGCAGCGGCGCCGCGAACAGGAGCGGCAATTGCTGTTCGTCGGCGACCAGTACCGGAGGTCCATTGTCGGGTACTACCGTCTCGCGCGCGCGTACCCGCAAACGGTCGACGACCTGCTGGACGATACCCGCTTCGCGAAGCCCATGCATCATCTGCGCCGCGCGTATCCGGATCCGGTCAGCGGCAAGAACGACTGGTCGTTCCTGTGGCGGGCCGACCGGTTCTACGGCGTATCCAGCAGCTCGGACGGCGCGACGATCAAGCGCGCGGGATTCCCGCAGCGCTATCTGGACTTCGAGGGCGTCGAAACCTATCGGCAATGGAAGTTCCTGTACCTCGCACCGGGGCTGGCCGCGCCGGTCGACGCAGCGTCGGCGGCCGTGCCGGCGCGGCCGGCCAGTGCGCCGAGCCTGTCCGGGTTTCCGGGCGGCTCGCTGCCCGGACAGCTGCCGGGCGGCCTGCATTGACGCGTGTTCGGCAACGCGCGACGCCGACCGCGCGCAAAAAAAGGCGCGACGCCCGCCATGGGCATCGCGCATAAACCGGCGTGGAGCGCCGACGAATGAAACGTGACGAAGAAGCGAGGCGCAGCGCGCCCCGATGGACCGGTCAGGCCTTCGCGAGCTTGATGCTGGTCGGCTCGGCCGTCAGGTAGCCGACGCTTGCGCCGAAGCGGTCCTTGAAGTTCGCGCGCACGAGCGGATCGAGCGTCGGCTTGACCTTGTCGTGCAGCGGCGACTCCCAGTCGCCCGCGTGCTGGAAGTTGCTCATGATGTAGGTCCAGCCGTTGATCTCGTCGACCGCGTGCAGGCCCGTCGATTCGGCACCGGCCGGGCACGACAGCACGCGCGTGAGCGCTTTCGTGTCGACGTTGTACGCCCACAGGAAGTTGTTCACGTGCATGCCCGAGTCTTCGCCGATGAAGAGCGTGCGCAGCTTCTCGGAGAACTTCAGGTTGTCGGGGTTCGCGATCTTGTCCGGGTTCGCGAGGTTGCCGAGCGCATCGGCCGCGGCGAGGTCCTCGCCGACGAGCGCGGCCGGTGCGCCCATGTCGACCGGCACCCACTCGCTGTCGATCGCGCCGCCCGACGTGTCGCGCTGGCCGGCCTTCAGGTTCAGCGCGTAGACGGCGCCCGCGGCGATCTTCTTGTCCACCGCGACGTCGCGCGACACCGCATTGCCCTTGACCATCGACGTCTCGATCCGCGACATCGCCGTGTAGACGATCTTGTCCTTCGCGTCGACCGTCGTGCCTTCGAGCTTCGTGAACGCCATGCTGCCGCCGATCAGCGCCGCATAGCGGTGCGTCTCGAGGAACGCGGCCGCCTTTTCCATCCCGGGCTTCACGCGCATCCAGTTGAACTTGCCGCCGAAGTGGATCTTCGTGTAGCTCGCGTCGTTCGGGTCGGTCGTCGTCAGGTCCATGATGTCCGACGCCTTCAGCGTGTTCGCGAGCGTCTCGATCTCGTTGCTCGTCGCGTGGCCGATCTTGAGCCACGTGAGCGTCGCGCTGCCTGCGCCGGCCGACGACGTCTGCGTCCACTTCGCGACGAACAGCGTGCCGGCCGACAGGTCGGCGGCCTTGTCGGCGACGAACATGAACAGGCCGCCGTTGGTGGCGTCGTCACCCATCATCACGGTGCGCTGGTCCGGCATCACCTGGATCAGCTCGTGCGAGATGCGGCCGAGGCAGTAGTGCTTCTTCACCGTGCCCGTGCCGTCCGGGTTCACCGTGATCTCCGGCAGGTGGCCGTAGTGGTAGGGGTTCGCCTTCGTCTCGTCGCCGAACGTGTTCTTGCTGAATGCCTTGAACTGCGCGTCGGTCGCGGCCTTCGTCGCGTCCGGCTCGTATTCCTCGCTCGACAGGTGCGTGCCCCACGGCGACAGGCTCGCGCCGCAGGTGATCCACAGGCCGTGCGCCTTCGACGTGTCGACGTTGTGGTACTTGACGACCTTCAGCGCGCCGCTCGCCGGATCCTGGTCGAGCGTGAGCACCGCGATCGGCGACGGCAGCTGGCCGTACTGCGACGCGCTCGCCTGGTCGCGCGTCGTGTATTCGAACTGCACGACCGCGAACACCGTGTTGCCCTTCACGCCGGCCACGTTCGCGTTCTTCAGCGCCAGCAGCGAGCTGCCGTCCGGGCAGTCGGAATAGAACTGGCGCTCCTTGCCGGCCACCGAGCGGTCGATGATCGGCTGGTTGTTGATGTCGTAGTAGCCGCCCGCGAGCGTCGTGCCGCCCTTGCCGTCCGGCACCAGGTCGCCCGTCACGAAGAACGGCCGGTACGCGAGCTTGAAGTTGCGCGACGAGCCGTCGGAGAACGACACCGCCAGCGTGGAGCCGACCGTCGTCGTGGCCATCGCGGCCGCGTTGTCGAGCGTGGGCGCGGCCATCGCCGAGAACGCCGCCGACGTGAATGCGGCGGCGGCAGGCGTTGCCGCCGGATTGTCGTCGCCGCCGCAGCCCGTCAGCAGTGCCGGCAGCGCGAGGCCGGAGAGCGGCAGCATGGGCGCGCCGGCGAGAATCTTCAGGGCTTGACGACGGGAAGCATTGGGCAACGCGGGCATGTGGAGTCCAGTTTCGGTAGTTGGAAGAATGGCCTTCGCGAAGCAGGTGATATGCAAGCTTCGCGAAGGCGCATTGAAAACTGGACGGAAGTGTAGGGACGCTAGATGAAAGTTTTTTGAATTGAAAACGTAATGATGCGTCAGGCATCCGTCAGGTGTGCTGCCGGACGCCCGTCGCAGGATCGATCGTGCCAGGTCGTGTTCAGTCGCGTTCGGGCGTCGCCGAGATGCGATGGATCGACAGGTCGGCGCCGTCGAATTCGGCTTCGCGATCGAGGCGCAGGCCGACGGTCGCCTTCAGCGCGCCGTACACGAGCGCGCCGCCCGCGGTGGCGATCACGATGCCGCCGAGCGTGCCGATGAGCTGCGACATGAACGACACGCCGCCAAGGCCGCCGAGCGCGGGCACGCCGAACACCCCGGCCGCGAGGCCGCCGAGCGCGCCGCACATGCCGTGCAGCGGCCACACGCCGAGCACGTCGTCGATGCGCCACTTGTTCTGCACGCAGGTGAACATCGCGACGAACAGCGCGCCGGCCGCGGCACCCGTGACGAGCGCGCCGATCGGGTGCATCACGTCGGAACCCGCGCAGACTGCGACGAGGCCTGCGAGCGGGCCGTTGTACGTGAAGCCTGGATCGTTGCGGCCCGCCATCCACGCGGCGAGCGTGCCGCCGACCATCGCCATCAGCGAGTTCACGGCGACGAGGCCGCTGATCTTGTCGAGGGTCTGCGCGCTCATCACGTTGAAGCCGAACCAGCCGACCGCCAGCACCCACGCGCCGAGTGCGAGGAACGGGATGTTCGACGGCGGATGCGCGGCGATCCGGCCGTCCTTCGCATAGCGGCCGTGGCGCGCGCCGAGCAGCAGCACGGCCGGCAGCGCGACCCAGCCGCCGAATGCGTGCACGACGACCGAGCCCGCGAAATCGTGGAACGGCGCGCCGAATGCATGCGTGAGCCAGTCCTGCACGCCGAAGCGGTCGTTCCATGCGATCCCTTCGAAGAACGGATAGATGAAGCCGACGATGATCAGCGTCGCGACCAGCTGCGGGTTGAATTTCGCGCGTTCCGCGATGCCGCCGGACACGATCGCCGGGATCGCCGCCGCGAACGTCAGCAGGAAGAAGAAGCGCACCAGTGCGTAGCCGCTGTGCTGCGACAGCGTGCCGATGTCGTCGAAGAACTCGACGCCGTACGCGATCGTGTAGCCAATGAAGAAGTACGCGAGCGTCGACACCGAGAAGTCGACCAGGATCTTCACGAGCGCGTTGACCTGGTTCTTCTTGCGGACCGTGCCGAGTTCGAGGAATGCAAAGCCCGCGTGCATCGCGAGCACCATGACGGCGCCGATCAACAGGAACAGTGTATCGACGCCGGATTTCAGACCATCCATGCCGTGGCTTCCTTGCGCAAAAATCGGGCAAGGAATGCAAGTATCGAGCCAACTTGGGGAGCGATTGCGTGGAATTGGTGCGGAGGGCCGTGCGGTGCGGCATTTCGGTGAAACGTGCACGGTTGCGGGGCGAGCCGTGCGCGGCCGGGGTGTTGCAGCCGGTGCACGCGCGTGGTGCGAAGCGTGCGGGACTGGTGCGTGCGATGCGCGGCGTGGTGCGCCGCGATGCACCGGTCTGGCGCGTCAGCGGCGCGCGAACAGCATGCGCGGCCGGCGCAGCCGCAGCGCGCACGCCGACCAGTACGTGGCGACGGTCGCGAGCCCGAGCGCGGCGAACGCGAGCGCCGCGAAGCCCGCAAGCGACTGGCCGTCGCCGTCGGCGCCGAGGATGCCTTGCGCGACGATCAGCGCGGCCGTCCAGAAGCCGATCACCGCCTGGGCGAGCAGGCGCGCGCACGCGACACGGCGCGGGCGCCCGGCCGCGCGCAGGCGCGATGCGGACGGTGAGCGCAGACACAGGAACAGGGTGGTGCCGAGCACGGCGGCCAGCGCGATGAACCAGTCGATGAGGAAAGCCATGAATAAACGGGAAGCGGGTGGAGCGGATTGAATCCTGTCCACTTTAGTGTCGCCGCGCCTGCGATTGAATCAGACGAATCCGAAATTGAAAGGCATCTTTAATCGCGAGTCGTCAGTGGCCAGGTTCCGCAGGCGGTATCATCGACGTCGGTCCAACCATTCAGGCCGTGCGACGCGCGGCCGGAGATTGCTGATGAAGATGAAGACTTGGCGGGCACGTCGCGTGCCCGCGGCCGTGCTGGCGGCCGCGACCGTCGGTGCGGTGCTGTTGCTCGCGGGCTGCGAGAAATCCGGCGCGCCGGCCACGCAACCCGATACCGCCGCGAGCGCGGCTGCCGACGCCGCGAGCAATGCGGCCAAGGCGCTCGACCAGGTGGCGAGCACCGTCAACCAGCAGATCAATGCTGCGAAGGCCGGCATCGCGACGGCGGCATCGGCCGTGCCGCCGCTGTCCGCGAGCGGTCTCGCGTCCGCCGCGCAGGCGCAGATCGATGCGGCCGCATCCGCGGTGGTCGCGCATGCGGCGTCCGAAGCCGGCGCGAAGATCTCGGAGGCCGGCAAGAAGCTCCAGCAGTGGAGCCAGCAGAATGCCGCCGGCGCGAAGCCCGCCAGCGGCGAGTGACGGCGCGCTTGCGCAATCCGCTAAATGTAATTATAGTAGTTACACATTGTCGCCGGCCGCGGTTCGGGCCGGCGTCGCCGAGTGAGTGAGGAATGAATACCAGCAGCCGGTTCGCGTTTGCCGTTCACGTGCTTGCCTTGCTGTCGATGCAGGAGGGCGTGCCGCTGTCGTCCGACATCATCGCGGGCAGCGTGAACACGAATCCGGCGCTGATCCGCCGGCTGCTGTCGATGCTGGCGGCCGCGGGGCTGACCACGTCGCAGCTCGGCGCGGGCGGCGGCGCACTGCTTGCGCGGGAGCCCGGCGAGATTACGCTGCTCGACGTGTATCGCGCGGTCGACGATGCGCAGCTGTTCGCGCTGCACCGCGAGGCGCCGAATCCGGCGTGCCTCGTCGGGCGACACATCCAGGGCGTGCTGATCGACTATATCGGCGATGCGCAGCGCGCGATGGAAGCGTCGCTTGCCACGCGCACGCTCGCCGACGTCACGGCGGACGTGCTCGAATCGGAGCACCGCAGCCGGCCGGCGGGAAGCGCGGGCGCGTGAGCGCAGGCAACGGATGACGCAGGGCAGGAGGCCGGGCGGCGCGCAGGCGCGGCGACCGGCACGACGGAGTTCGGCTCCGTTTTTTTTCGGTCTTATATGTAATTGAAGTAGTTACTTTTATTTGTGGAGAATCGACATGACGCAACCTACCTTGAACATCGCACTCTTCGGCGCCACCGGCATGATCGGCTCGCGCATCGCCGTGGAAGCCGCGCGCCGCGGCCATCGCGTGACGGCGCTGTCGCGCCATCCCGGCACGGCTGACGACGGCATCACCGCGAAGGCGGCCGACCTGTTCGACGCGGCCAGCATCGCGGCCGCGCTGCCGGGTCACGATGTCGTCGCCAGCGCGTACGGCCCGAAGCAGGACGATACCGCGAAGGTCGTCGCGGCGGCGAAGGCGCTGGTGGCCGGCGCGCGTCAGGCCGGCGTGAAGCGGCTCGTCGTCGTGGGCGGCGCCGGTTCGCTCGAAGTCGCGCCGGGCAAGCAGCTCGTCGACACCGAAGGTTTCCCGGACGCGTACAAGGCGGTCGCGCTTGCGCACCGCGATGCGCTCGGCTATCTGGAAACGGTCGAGGATCTCGACTGGACGTTCTTCGCACCGGCCGCACTGATCGCGCCGGGCGAGCGCACGGGCACGTTCCGCACCGGCGTCGGCAAGCTGATCGCGGATGCGCAGGGCAACAGCAAGATCTCGGTGGAAGACTACGCGGTCGCGTTCGTCGACGCGCTCGAGCAACACAGCTTTGTGCGCGAGGTCGCGACGGTCGCGTATTGAGCGACATCACGGCCGGCGGCGCGCCAGCGCGGGCATTTGCCGCGCGCGGCGCCCGGGGCGTGACGGGCAGTGACTTCAGGCGATTCCACCTCGACGGGCGGAATCGCCTGTTTCGTCTGGTGTGCGAATTTCCGCCATGCCGACGCGAGCGGGATCGTGTGCGTTGCGGAAGTTTCCATGACTGATTGGTATTTATCCCGGTCGACGCCGGGCGGCGCTTTCCATATTGTTCCCCGTCATGCAGGATGTATAGAAAAAATTTCTATCCACGAGGGACTGGGTAAATGGATGCCATCGATCGCAAGCTGCTGGAGTTGTTGCAGGCAGACGCCACATTGCCGATCGCGGAGCTCGCGCAGCGCGTGAACCTGTCGCAGACGCCGTGCTGGAAGCGCGTGCAGCGGCTCAAGGAAACCGGCGCGATCCGCGCTCAGGTCGCACTGTGCGATCCGCGCAAGCTTGGCGTCGGCACGACCGTGTTCGTCGCGATCCGCACGAACCAGCACACCGAGGAATGGGCGCAGCGCTTCACCCAGGCGGTGCGCGACATGCCGGAAGTCGTCGAGGTGTACCGGATGAGCGGCGAGACCGACTATCTGCTGCGGGTCGTGGTGGCCGGCATCGACGATTACGATCGCGTGTACAAGCAACTGATCCGTGCGGTGCCGCTGTTCGACGTGAGTTCGTCGTTCGCGATGGAGCAGATCAAGTATTCGACCGCGCTGCCGGTGCGCGATCTGGCCGAGCCGGCGTAGCGCGGGACGGCGGCGGACCGCGTCGGTGCATCGCTGAGCATCCGCCACCGGCGCTTGCCGCCGGCGCTCGTTCAGCGGCCGCGCGCCAGTGCGCGCGCACGTTCGTCCGCCAGCGCGTCGCGGCGCACGAACTCCGCGACGAACGGGCTGGCCGGATGGTGATGCAGCGCGTAAGGCGTGTCCCATTGCGCGAGCTGGCCGTCCTTCATCACGCCGATCCGGTCGGCGATCGCGAACGCTTCCGCCTGGTTGTGCGTGACGAGGATCGCGGTGTGACCGGTACGCTTCAGGATGTCGCGCAATTCGAATGCGAGCCGCTCGCGCGTATCGACGTCGAGATTCGAGAACGGCTCGTCGAGCAGCAGCAGCTCCGGCGACGGCGCGAGCGCGCGGGCGAGCGCGACGCGCTGCTGCTGGCCGCCCGACAGTTCGTGCGGATAGGCGCCGCCAGAATCGGCGAGGCCGACGAGTTCGAGCAGGTCCGCGATGCGGGTGCGGCGTTCGGCCTTCGGCATGCGCCGCAGCCCGAACGCGACGTTGTCGGCCGCGCTCAGGTGCGGGAACAGCGCATAGTCCTGGAACATCATCCCGATGCGCCGCCGCTCGGGCGGCACGTCGAGCGACGGCGCCGCGACGGGCGAGCCGTCCAGCACGATGCGCCCCGTGCGCACGGGCTCGAAGCCCGCGATCGCGCGCAGCACGGTGGTCTTGCCGCAGCCGGACGCGCCGAGCAGGCAGCCGATGTCGCCGCGCGGCAGCGCGAGGCTCAGCCCGTCGACCACCGTGCGGCGGCCGTGCGGCGTGTCGTAGGCGACGCAGAGGTTGTCGAGTTCGAGCAGGTTCACGGTGTCAGGCTCCGATCTTGTGACGGGTGCGGGCGAGCAGGATCACGGGCACGAGCCCGGCCAGCACGATCGCGAGCGCGGCGACCGCGCCTTCCTCGTAGGTGCCGCGCGCGGCTTCCGCATACAGCCAGGTCGCGAGCGTGTCGAAATTCAGCGGGCGCAGCAGCAGCGTCGCCGGCAGCTCCTTCATCGCGTCGACGAACACCAGCAGCGCGCTCGTCGTGAGCGCGGGCCGCAGCAGCGGCAGGTGCACGCGGCGCAGCGTGCCGCCGGCCGTCTCGCCGAGCGAGCGTGCCGCTTGCTCGAGCGACGGCGGAATGCGCGCGAGGCCGGCCTCGATGCTGCCGGCCGAGATCGCGAGAAAGCGCACGGTGTACGCGATCACGAGCGCGGCCGCCGACCCCATCAGCAGCAGTCCGTCGCGGCCGAGCGCCGCGCCGAGCAGC
>NZ_JSZN01000033.1:0-136739 GCF_000801975.1 Burkholderia sp. A9
TCGCGACGCTCGCGCTGATCGGCGTCGTGCTCGCGCTGCTCGCCGGCACGATGCACCTGCCGTTCGCCATGCTCGCGACGATCTTCGTGTGGGGCATCCTCGCGTTCGCGATCGTGCCGCCGCTGCAGATCCTGATCGTCGATCGCGCGAGCGATGCACCGAACCTCGCGTCGACGCTGAACCAGGGCGCGTTCAACCTCGGCAACGCGACCGGTGCGTGGCTCGGCGGGATGGCGATCGGCTCCGGCGTGTCGCTCGTGAATCTGCCGTGGGTCGGTGCCGCGATGGCCGTCGCGGCGCTCGCGCTCACGCTGTGGTCGGCGTCGCTCGAACGCCGACCGGTGAGCGGGCCGACCGGATACGTATGACGCGCGGCAGCCCGGCCGCGCGCCGCAGCATTCGTTGCGCGCGCAACCCCATTCGATCCTGATGGCCTTCATGGACCTTTCAAGGCCCGCGGTGTAGCATCGCGGCCGATGAAAGCCATTCTCAATCGTGATTTCCTCGCGCTGATCCTGAGCGTCGCGGTGGTCGGTCTCGGCACCGGCGCCACCATGCCGCTCACCGCGCTCGCGCTGACCGAGGCCGGGCACGGCACCAACGTCGTCGGCATGCTGACGGCCGCGCAGGCCCTCGGCGGCCTCGCCATCGTCCCGTTCGTCACCGCGCTCGCGCGGCGCATCGGCGCGCGCCGCGCGATCGTCGTGTCGGTCGTGCTGCTCGCCGCGGCCACCGCGCTGATGCAGTTCACGTCGAACCTGCTCGTGTGGGGCGTGCTGCGCGTGCTGTGCGGCGCCGCGCTGATGCTGCTGTTCACGATCGGCGAGGCGTGGGTCAACCAGCTGGCCGACGATTCGACGCGCGGCCGCGTGGTCGCAATCTACGCGACCAATTTCACGCTGTTCCAGATGGCAGGCCCCGTGCTCGTCAGCCAGATCGCGGGCGCGACGAGCATCCGCTTCGCGCTGTGCGGCGCGCTGTTCCTGCTCGCGCTGCCGACGCTCGCGACGATCCGGCGCGCCCCGCTCGCCGGCGACGACGCGCATCACGCAGCACACGACAGCTGGCTCGCCGTGCTGCCGCGCATGCCCGCGCTGATCATCGGCACCGGCTTCTTCGCGCTGTTCGATACGCTCGCGCTGTCACTGCTGCCGCTCTACGCGATGGATCACGGCGTCGCCAGCGCGACCGCCGTGCTGCTCGCGTCGATCATGCTGTTCGGCGACACCGCGATGCAATTCCCGATCGGCTGGCTCGCAGACAAGCTCGGCCGCGAACGCGTGCACCTCGGCTCCGGCTGGATCGTGCTCGCCGGCCTGCCGCTGCTGCCGTTCGTGATCGCGAACCCGTGGCTGTGCTGGCCGCTGCTGTTCGTGCTCGGCGCGGCGGCCGGCAGCATCTACACGCTGTCGCTCGTCGCGTGCGGCGAACGCTTCCGCGGCACGGCGCTCGTCACCGCGAGCTCGCTCGTGTCGGCATCGTGGAGCGCCGCGAGCTTCGGCGGCCCGCTGGTGGCGGGCGCGTTGATGGAGCAACTGGGCAGCAACGCGCTGATCGGCGTGCTGGTCGTCTGCGTCGCCGCCTTCGTCGCGGCCGCGCTGTGGGAACGCCGCACCGCGTTGCAACGCGCGGTCTGATATCGGCGCTGTCGCGGACGCAAACATTAACGCTCGTACGCAGCGTCACACATCGACGCACACGCGTCGCCGCGCCCGCCAGCAAAAACGAAAACGGCCCGCGCAATGCGGGCCGCCCTGTCCTTCCGGACTACCTGCTAAAAGTCGCGCGCCGATCCGTCACGCGCTCCGCGCGGGCAGGATCTTGCCCGCGCACGCGCCGAAGCCGACGCGATAGCCGTCGCCCTGGCACCACCCCGCGAGCGTGAGCTCGTCGCCGTCCTCGATGAACGCACGGCTGCCGCCATCGTTCAGCGCGAGCGGTTCCTTGCCGTTCCACGTCAGTTCGAGCAGGCTGCCGAACGAATCCTTCGTCGGCCCGCTGATCGTGCCCGAACCCATCAGGTCGCCAACCCGCGTATTGCAGCCCGCGACCGTGTGATGCGCGAGCTGCTGCGCCATCGTCCAGTACATGTGCTTGAAGTTGGTGCGGCAGATCGACGTCGCCTCGGCGGCGCCTTCGGCACGCAGCGTCACTTCGAGCGCGATGTCGAACGCGTGCTTGCCAGCATGCTGCAGATACGCGAGCGGCTGCGGCGACTGCTCGGGCTGCGCGACGCGGAACGGTTCGAGCGCGTCGAGCGTGACGATCCACGGCGAGATCGTCGTCGCGAAGGTCTTCGCGTTGAACGGGCCGAGCGGCACGTATTCCCACTGCTGGATGTCGCGCGCGCTCCAGTCGTTCAGCAGCACCATCCCGAAGATATGCGCTTCTGCGTCCTCGCAGGCGATCGGCTCGCCGAGCGCATTGCCCCGCCCGACGATGAAGCCCGTCTCCAGTTCGATGTCGAGCTTGCGGCACGCGCCGAACACCGGGCGCTCCTGGTCGGGCAGCTTCAGCTGCCCGTTCGGGCGCCGCACCGGCGTGCCGCTCACGACCACCGACGACGCGCGGCCGTTGTAGCCGATCGGCATCTCCGACCAGTTCGGCAGCAGCGCATTCTTCGGATCACGGAACATCGAACCGACGTTGGTCGCATGTTCCTTCGACGAGTAGAAATCAGTGTAGCCGGGAATCTCGACCGGCAGGTGCAGCGTCGCGTCGCGCTGCGCGACCAGCACTTGCGAGCGCAGCGAAGCATCGTCGCGCAGCCGCGCGTTGTCGCGCGAGAACAGATCCGACAGTTGCACACGCACGCTGCGCCATGCGTCACGACCGAGCGCGATGAATGCGTTGAGCGTCGGCGCGGCGAACACGTCGGCGCCGGCCGGCAGCGTCACGAGGCCCGCACGCGCGAGCGCCGCGAGGTCGACGATCTGGTCGCCAAGCGCGACGCCCGCACGGCGCGCCGCCTGCTTCGCATCGCTGAAGATCCCGAACGGCAGGTTCTGGATCGGAAAATCGCAGGCGGGATCGTTCGCCGTCTCGACCCAGCTCTTGCGAGCCGGGTCGAGCGTCGCGCGCCAGTCTTGGGTGTCGCTCATTTTTGCTCCGGATTGAAGTGTTTCTTGATGCCTTGCCAGCATTCGAAGTAGTCGGCCTGCAGCTGCGCGGTGTCGAGCGCGTAGCGCGTCGGCCGGATCAGCGTGCGGGTTTCGAACATGAACGCCATCGTCGCGTCGACCTTGTGCGGCTTCGTCGTGTCGCCCGCGGACGCCTTCTCGAACGTGTCCGCGTCGGGCCCGTGGCCCGACATGCAGTTGTGCAGGCTCGCGCCGCCCGGCACGAAGCCCTCGGCCTTCGCGTCATACGCGCCGTGCACGAGCCCCATGAACTCGCTCGCGACGTTGCGGTGGAACCAGGGCGGGCGGAACGTATCCTCGGCCGCGAGCCAGCGCGGCGGGAAGATCACGAAGTCGATCGCGTCGACGCCCGGCGTATCGCTCTGCGACTGCAGCACGAGGAAGATCGACGGATCGGGATGGTCGAAGCTGATCGAGCCGATCGTGTTGAACAGGCGCAGGTCGTATTTGTACGGCGCGTAGTTGCCGTGCCACGCGACGACGTCGAACGGCGAATGGCCGATGTCGGCGCGCCACAGGCGGCCGTTGAGCTTCGCGACCAGCTCGAACGCACCTTCGCGATCCTCGTAAGCGGCCTGCGGCGTCAGGAAGTCGCGCGGATTCGCGAGCCCGTTCGAACCGATCGGGCCGAGGTCGGGCAGGCGCAGCTGCGCGCCGAAGTTCTCGCAGAGATAGCCGCGCGCGTCGCCGTCCGGCAGCGCGACCGAAAAACGCACGCCGCGCGGGATCACCGCGATCTCGAACGGCTCGACGTCGAGCCGGCCGAATTCGGTCGCGATGAAGAGCCGGCCCTGCTGCGGCACGATCAGCAGTTCGCCGTCGGCGCTGTAGAAGAAGCGGTCCTGCATCGAGCGGTTCGCCGCATACAGATGGATCGCGCAGCCGTTCATCGCGGCGGCCGAGCCGTTGCCGGCCATCGTCACCATCCCTTCGACGAAATCGGTCGGCTCGACCGGCATCGGCAGCGGATCCCAGCGCAGCTGGTTCGGCGGCGTCGGCGGCACGTCGGCCGAATCGCCGAATTCCGACACGAGGCGCTGCGGGCCCGTGAACGGCTCGAACGGCCGGTGCACGGCCGCCGGCCGGATCCGGTACAGCCACGAGCGGCGGTTGTGGCCGCGCGGCGCGGTAAACGCGGTGCCCGACAGCTGCTCCGCATACAGCCCGTACGGCGCGCGCTGCGGCGAGTTGCGGCCGTGCGGCAGCGCGCCGGGCAGCGCCTCGGTCGCGAATTCGTTTCCGAAACCGCTCAGGTAGCCGGCGGTCGCCGGTTTCGACAGGTCAAGCGTCATCGTTTCCTTTCTCCATCCATTCATGAATTCATGGCAGCGTTCGGCGCCTGCGCACCGCTGCGCCGCGTTACGCCAGCCAGTCCCAGCACGAACAGCGCCGAGCACAGCACGGGCACCGCGGCCGCATGGAACAGCGCGCCGTTGGTCCAGTTGAGCGCAATCAGTTGTCCGCCGACGAGCGGCCCGAGCACCGAGCCGATCCGGCCGATGCCGAGGCTCCAGCCGATGCCGGTCGAGCGCAGCGACGTCGGGTAATACTGGCCCGCGAGCGCATTCACGGCCGGCTGCCCGCCGACCACGCAGAAGCCCCCCGCGAACACGACGAGCAGCAGCCACGGCAGCGCATGCGCAACCGAGCCGATCAGGCCCACCGCGACGGCCGCACACGCGAAGCATGCGAACAGCACGCGCACGAAGCCGTAACGTTCGATGAACCAGCCGAGCGACAGCGTGCCGATCACGCCGCCCGTCTGCAGCACCGTGCCGACGATCACCGCGGTGCCCGGCGAATAGCCCGCGTCGCGCATCACGGTCGGCAGCCAGTTCGACAGGAAGTACAGGTCGATCAGGTTCATGAAGCTGATGACCCACAGCAGCAGCGTGACCGGCAGGCGGCCATGGCGGAACAGCTCGGCGACCGGCGCGCCGCTCGCCGCGCGCTCGCGCACGACGAGTCGCGTGTTCGCATCGATGCCGGCCTGCGGCGCGAAGCGGGCAAGCCAGCCGCGCGCCTGTGCGTCGCGCCCTTTCAGCACCAGGAACTGCAGCGACTCGGGCAGCCGCGCGAGCATCGCGAGCGTCAGCACGAGCGGCACCGCGCCGCCGACGAAGAACACCGAGCGCCAGCCGAGCGCCGGAATCAGCGCGGCGCTGATGAAGCCGCCGAGCGCGGCGCCGAGCGTGAAGCCGCACGACACGATCATCATCCGCTTCACGCGATGCGCGGCCGGGCTGAACTCGCCGACCAGCGCCATCGCGTTCGGCATGATGCAGCCGAGACCGAGACCCGTGACGAAGCGCAGCGCCATCAGCACGGGGATCGAGCCCGCGAACGGCGTCGCGAGCATCGTCACCGCGAAGAACAGCGTCGAGCCGATCAGCACCGGGCGCCGCCCGATCCGGTCGGCCAGCACCGACAGCCCGAGCGCGCCGAGCAGCATCCCGAACAGGCTCGCGCTGAACACCGGCCCGAGCGCCTGCTTCGGCACACCCCATTCGGCGATCACGCTCGGCGCGACGTAACCCATCGCCTGCGCATCGAAACCGTCGATCACGAGGCACAGGCCGCACAACACGAGCAGCATCCAGTGAAACCCCGGACGATGGGTCTCGTCGATCACATGCTCGACTTCGAGCACGCGCGCGGCGGCCGGCGCCGCGCTCATTGCGCCACCTCGGCGGCCGGATGCACGGGCGGCGTCACGCCCTGGCGCGCGAGCGCCATCGCCTCGCGCAGCACGTCGGCGTCGCCGATCTGGTTCGCGAGCAGCAGGATCAGCTTCGCGTTGACGAGCTGGCTGTCGGCGTCGGACAGGTCGCGATGCATGTCGATCAGCGCTTCGTAGAACGCGTCCGGGTCGGCCAGGCGCGGGCGGGTGTCGAGTCGGGGCATGACGGGTGTCTCCGGTGTCGTTATGGTGTTCAGCATGCGCAGGTCGCGCGCGCCAGTGCGTCGGCGATCGCCTGGCGATCGAGCGCACGCAGCCGTGCGCAGACGTGCTGATCGGGGCGCAGCAGATAGAACGTGCCGGGCTTCGCGTCGTAGCGCTGCGCGGCGAACCCGTCGACGTCCTCCACGACGTCGACGCCGGCCACCGGTTTCGCGTGCCCGGCCGGCACGATCAGCACCGGCCGCACCGGCAGCGCGAGACCGTCGAGCGCCTGCGCGAGCGCGGCGGCGTCGCCCGGCAGCCCGAACAGCACGCCCGCGAAGCCGTCGCCCAGATGCTTCAGCAGCCAGCCCGCTGCACCCTGCGCGCGCACCGGCGCATCGGCCGCTGCCGCGCCCGGGCGCATCGCGCACGCGAACGTGTCGCCGGTGCGGTCCGGCGTGTTCAGCGGCGAATCGGTCAGCACGGCCGGCACCGACAAGCGGCCGCTGTTCACGAGCTTGCGCGCGAACTCGCAGTCGCGCGCGAGCTTCAGCGTCGCGTCGCGGAACACGCGCGACACCGCACTCTTCGGCGTGATGAAGTCGGTCGAGCGTGTCGAGTGGCGGATGTTCTCGTCCGCCGCGAACTCACGCTCGCTCGCATAGGTGTCGAGCAGGCGGTCGTCCGAGCGGCCGTCGAGCACGAGCTTCAGCTTCCATGCGAGGTTGTCCGCGTCCTGCACGCCGCTGTTCGCGCCGCGCGCGCCGAACGGCGACACGCCGTGCGCGGAATCGCCCGCGAACAGCACGCGGCCGTGACGGAACGTATCCATCCGCTGGCAGCGGAACGTATAAACGCTCACCCATTCCAGCTCGAACTCGACGTCCGCCCCGAGCAGCGCACGCACGCGCGGGATCACGCGCTCCGGCTGCTTCTCGGCGACCGGATCGGCATCCCAGCCGAGCTGGAAGTCGATGCGCCACACGTTGTCGGGCTGGCGATGCAGCAGCACCGACTGGTTGCGGTGGAACGGCGGATCGAACCAGAACCAGCGCTCGGTCGGGAATTCCGCCTTCATCTTCACGTCGGCGATCAGGAAGCGATCCTTGAACGTGCGGCCGCGGCTCTCGAGCCCCATCGCCGCGCGCATCGGGCTGCGCGAGCCGTCGGCCGCGATCACGTAGCGCGCGCGCAGCGTCTCGATGCCTTCCGGCGTCTCGACGGTCAGCGCCGCATGGTCCGCCGACTGCGCGACGCCCGTCACCTGGTGCTTCCAGCGAATGTCGAGGTTCGGCAACTCGAACGCGCGCTCGGCCAGATAGCCTTCGACGTAGTACTGCTGCAGGTTGATGAACGCGGGGCGCGCGTGGCCTTCCTCCGGCAGCAGGTCGAATGCATACAGTTGTTCGTCCTGCAGGAACACCTTGCCGACATGCCAGCTCACGCCCTTGTCGACGAAGCGCTCGCCGCAGCCGAGCCGGTCGAAGATCTCGAGCGTGCGCTTCGCGAAGCAGATCGCGCGCGAACCCGTCGACAACGTGTCGTCGTCGTCGAGCAGCACGACCGGCACGCCCTGCTGCGCGAGGTCGATCGCGGCCGACAGGCCCACCGGGCCCGCGCCGACGACGATCACCGGGTGGATCGCCGCGTCATCGCCGGCGGCCCGCGTCGCGCGCGGGCGGTAGTCGAACTTCAGCGTCTGGTAATCGATGCTCATGGTTGCCATCCGCTCCCTCAGCCCTGCCGTGCGCACACCGGCGCGCGCAGCGTCGTTCCGTCCCTGCCCGTCGCCCGCCGCTGCCCCGGCCCGCCCTTGCTCGTCCATTTCCAGTCAACCGCCACGTCTCGCTCCTTGCTTCCTGTTGATTCGATTCGGGAAACGGCGCCGTTCCCGGGCGCCCGAACGCCGCTTTTCTTGATCGGCGACAAATCCTTGGATTTACGAATAGTAAAACCAATTACGAATAGTGAAATCAACGTAAACCCTAGCCATCGACGCGGGGACGGGATAACCATATGAGCGAAACGCCAAGCCGAGGCGGGCGCGCGCTGCTAATATCGACACATGAGGCGGCCCTTTCGGCCGCCATTTTTCCGTTCTACGCCGATGATTCCGCCCAACATTCCCGAGCTGGTCGCCCGCGCCGGGCAACTGCCGTATCTACGGGAACACCTTGCGCTCGCCGACGGCGGCACCGCGTGCGCGAATCTGCCGGAGCGCACGCTCGCCAGTGCGTACGACCCGATCTACGACGTGACGATGCCGGGCGCGCCGCAGTCGACCTCGTTCGCCGATGCGATCGAGCGCTATGGCGACGAACTCGGCTTCCAGGCCGTCACGCTCGTCACCGGCGCCGCACACGATCCGGTCGACTCGGCCGTGGACGACCAGGCGCTTGTCGCGATCGACCGGTTGTCGCGCGCGCTGCACGCGATCAACTTCTTCGGCGCGCAGCGCCACGGGCTGCTGTTCCTGCGCGTGCACGAACGGCTGCTCAAGAGCGTGAAGTACGACCACGGCAAGCATTTCTCGTCGGTGCTGCAGCGCTTCGGGCTGCCGGTCGAGCGGATCGTGATCGAGCTGCCGGCGGTCGCGGTCGCGCACAAGACCTTCCTCGGCTACCTGACGCGCAGCTACCAGCATCACGGCTTCAAGGTCGCGGACAAGCTGCCCGACCCGGGCCGCATCCTCGCGGTCGAATCGGAGATGGCGCGGCCCGACTACATCAAGATGGATGCGGGCATCGCGCTGCGCGACGGGATGGTGAAGGCGCTGGTCGCGTATGCGCAGCGCGTGCGGATTCCGCTGATTTTCGACGGCGTCGTCGACGAGACGCAGTGCGAGCTGCTGCGCCAGCACGACGTGCGGTTCATGCAGGGGCCGGTGTTCGCGAAAGTCGTGCCGGCGTGATTGACGGCGTGGCGGCCGGCTCGCGGGAGCAGCCGGCTCGCGGGGAGCGTCGCGCCGGATCGTGGATTCGGTTCAGCAAGTGTGTTGCGGCGGGGTCGGGGTGTGGTGCGCGGGGTCGCTCGTGGCGCAATGCCGCGCGATACGCGGTGCTTTGTCCGTCACGCGCAAAGGTCGAGCCTGCGTTGAACACGCTCGCGTGCTCGATGCCGCCGTGTCGCCGTTGATGGCCGCAGCCTAGTCTCTTCCGCCGTCCGCGTATTTCGGCAGATCGTCGTCGATCTCGATGCCCGGGAAGCGATCCCCGTACCAGACGTGCCACGCGGGACGCAGCCGCGCCGGCTCGTCGAGCGTTGCATAGTTGATTTCCACGGTCGTCGCCGCATCGGCCAGCCGATACTCGAGCTGCGCGCCGCAGCGGCCGCAGAAGCGCCGCTCGCCCCACGCGCTCGACGCGTAGACCGTCGGCTCGCCCTGCAGATAGTCGAACGCGTCGAGCGGCACCGATGCCGACGCGACGACCGCCGCGCCCGTCGTGCGCTGGCAGAGCCGGCAATGGCAAAAACCTGCATCGGTCGGAATGCCGGTGATCCGGTAGCGGATCGCACCGCATGCGCAACCGCCTTCCATCGTTTCCGGGTGTGACATCGCGAACCTCGTCGTCGGGAAGCTGGTGAACGATGATGAATGCGGTTCACCCGCGACGCAACGGGCGGCTGCGCCCCCTCCCGTTCCCGAGCCCCTCCCGGCGATGCGTCGCTTGCGGTGTCCGTCTCAGGCTGTCTGCCCGAGCCGCTGCGCGAGCGCCTTCAGCTTCGGCCCGACCTGCGTGCGGAACACTTCCTCGTCCATCGACGACGCCGGCCCGCTGCAGCTCAGGATCAGCCAGCGCCCCTCGCGCGGCTCGCGAAACGGCACGGCCGCCGCGTTCACGTCCATGTGCCACGCGCGGAACGAATAGCAGCATCCGCCCGCGGAGAATTCGGCCACCGCTTGCTGCGCGGCAGCCACGAGCGCATCCGCGTCGGCCGCGCCGCCCGCCGCGCGGTGCAGATCCGCATAGAGCGCACGGCGCACGTCCTCCGGCTGCACGGCCAGGTACGCGCGACCCATCGAGCTCGTCAGCATCGACAGCCGCGACCCGGGTGCGAGCCCGAGCGTCAGCGCGGTTTCGCTGCGGATCGTTTCCAGATAGATCATGTCGAGCCCGTCGCGGCAGCCGAGCGACACGGCCGCGCCGATCTCTCGTGCGAGCGCCTGCATGTGCGGCCGCGCGAGATCGATGGTGCCCGAGCCGGACAGCAATGCGTAGCCGAGCGACAGCACGCCGGCGTCGAGCGCATACTTTCCGAGCGTCTCGTCGTAGCGCAGGTAGCCGAGCACGGTCAGCGTATAGGCGAGCCGGTTCACCGTCGCCTTCGGCAGCCCGGTGCGCTCCGCGAAGTCGCGATTGCCCAGCATCGTCTCGCCGGGCCGGAATGCGCGCAGCAGGTCGAGCCCGCGCGCGAGCGCAACGACGAACTTGCGTTCGTCGATCGTGGTTTCGTCGATGGTTGAAAGCGGCATCTGATGCTACACTGGGTTCAATTTGCAAAACATTGTTCCGCAGAGCGGAACTCCAGTCAAGCGAGGAGATGAAACGATGAGCGCTGCAACTTTTCATTGGGACGATCCGCTGCTGCTCAACCAGCAACTGACCGAAGAAGAGCGGATGGTGCGCGATGCCGCGCACGCCTATGCGCAGGACAAGCTCGCGCCGCGCGTCACCGAGGCGTTCCGCCATGAACGCACCGACGCCGAGATCTTCCGCGAGATGGGTGAAGTCGGGCTGCTCGGCCCGACGATTCCGGAGGAATACGGCGGCCCCGGCCTCAATTACGTGAGCTACGGCCTGATCGCGCGCGAGGTCGAGCGCGTCGATTCCGGCTACCGCTCGATGATGTCCGTGCAATCGTCGCTGGTGATGGTGCCGATCTACGAATTCGGCTCGGACGCGCAAAAGCAGAAATACCTGCCGAAGCTCGCGAGTGGCGAATGGATCGGCTGCTTCGGGCTGACCGAGCCGAACCACGGCTCCGACCCGGGCAGCATGGTCACGCGCGCGAAGAAGGTGCCCGGCGGCTATTCGCTGTCCGGCGCGAAGATGTGGATCACCAACTCGCCGATCGCCGACGTGTTCGTCGTGTGGGCCAAGCTGGAAGAAAACGGCAAGGATGCGATCCGCGGCTTCCTCCTCGAGAAGGGCTGGAAGGGCCTGTCGGCGCCCACGATCCACGGCAAGGTCGGACTGCGCGCGTCGATCACCGGCGAGATCGTCCTCGACGACGTGTTCGTCCCCGAAGAGAACCTGATGCCGAACGTGAGCGGCCTGCGCGGCCCGTTCACGTGCCTGAACTCGGCACGCTACGGGATCGCCTGGGGCGCGCTCGGCGCGGCCGAATCGTGCTGGCACACCGCGCGCCAGTACGTGCTCGACCGCCAGCAGTTCGGCCGGCCGCTCGCCGCGAACCAGCTGATCCAGAAGAAGCTCGCCGACATGCAGACCGAAATCACGCTCGGCCTGCAGGGCGTGCTGCGTCTCGGCCGGATGAAAGACGAAGGCACGGCGGCCGTCGAGATCACGTCGATCATGAAGCGCAACTCGTGCGGCAAGTCGCTCGACATCGCGCGGCTCGCACGCGACATGCTCGGCGGCAACGGCATCTCGGACGAATTCGGCGTCGCGCGCCACCTCGTGAACCTCGAAGTGGTCAACACGTACGAAGGCACGCACGACATCCATGCGCTGATCCTCGGCCGCGCGCAGACGGGCATCCAGGCATTCTTCTGATGATTCGCGCGGAGTACGCGGCACGCCCGCCGCACCGCTCGCGCTGAAACGACACGGCCCGCCCGGCATCGCTGCCGGGCGGGCCGTTTTCATCGGCGCCCGCGCTCGTCACGCGCCGCCGCTGCGGCAACCGCTGCTTACTTGTTCGGCTGCGGCGTGAGGCGCAGGTACGGACGCACCGCGTTGAAGCCCTTCGGGAAGCGCTGCTTCAGCTCGTCCGGATCCTGCAGCGACGGCACGATCACGACGTCGTCGCCGTCCTTCCAGTTGCCGGGCGTCGCGACCTTGTAGTTGTCGGTCAGCTGCAGCGAGTCGATCACGCGCAGCACTTCGTCGAAGTTGCGGCCCGTGCTGGCCGGATAGGTGATGATGAGCCGCACCTTCTTGTTCGGGTCGATCACGAACAGCGAGCGCACCGTCAGCGTTTCGTTCGCGTTCGGGTGGATCATGTCGTACAGTTCCGAAACCTTGCGGTCCGCGTCGGCGATGATCGGGAAACCGACGACCGTCGACTGCGTTTCGTTGATGTCGTTGATCCAGCCCTTGTGCGATTCGACGCCGTCGACCGACAGCGCGATCACCTTGACGTTGCGTTTCTCGAATTCGCCCTTCAGCTTCGCGGTCAGCCCGAGCTCCGTCGTGCACACCGGCGTGTAGTCGGCCGGGTGGGAGAACAAGACGCCCCAGCCGTCGCCGAGCCATTCGTGAAACTTGATACTGCCCAGGCTCGATTCCTGCTCGAAATCCGGTGCGATGTCACCAAGACGCAGACCCATGATGTTCCCTCCTCGAACGATGCTGGTTGAAACCGCGCGCTGTCGGCGCGGGCAGTCCATCAGCTTACGGGAAGCAATGGGACATGCGAACGATTATTACGTTCGATATTCATACTTTTTTGTCATTTTTACCCGTTGGCCGAACGGGGCGGACGACAGCAAAGGAAACTTTTCTTCCCGTTGGCGGCTCTGTTGACGATTACGAGTCGTTTACCATGCAGTCTTGCGCTGCCGTCGTGTATCGTCCCGGCTCGCCAGCGGGCAGGCGTTTCGCTACGATGTGAACCTGCAGCATGACAGCACGAAGGGAGTTGCAATGTCGGAAATCAACAAGGAGAAACTGATGTCGGATATCAAAACCGTTCTCGCGGACGCCGAGGATCTGCTCAAGCAAGCGGCGAGCAGCACGGGCGACCGTGCGGCCGAGCTGCGCGAGAAAGCCATGTCGCGCCTGAAGCAGGCCAAGGAAAAGGCAACCGACGTCCAGGTCGTGGTGGTCGAGAAAGGCAAGAAGGCCGCGCGCGCGACCGACGATTACGTGCACGAGCATCCGTGGACGTCGATCGGCGTCGCAGCCGGCGTCGGCGTGCTGATCGGTTTGCTGATCAACCGCAAGTAACGCGCTCAGCGCCGTTTAGCCCCATGTGCCGCCCATGCGGCCCATGGGTGCCGAAGCCAGCCGGCGGTTTGCCGCCGGCTGGCTTTGACCTAGCCGCTCACTGCGCGCGCAAGCGCCTTATCCATGACGACAGACACCCACCCGCAGCCGTCCGGCCAGGGACCGCTGCGCCGCCTCGTCGGCTCCGCAATCGGCCTCCTGCAAACGCGCCTCGAACTGGTTGGCATCGAACTCGCCGAGGAGAAGGAACGCCTGATGGGCGTGCTGTTCCTCGGGCTCGCGGCGATGATGCTCGCGACGATGGCGCTCATCAGCCTGACCGTGCTCATTACGATCGCGTTCTGGGACACCTATCGCTGGCAGTCGCTCGCGGCGATCACCGTGCTGTACGCCGTCAGCGGCATCGGGTGCGCACTGAAGGCACGCTCGGGGCTGCGCGATGCGCCGACCGTGTTCGAAGCCACGCTCCACGAACTCGAGAAAGACCGCGAAATATTCCGCGGCAAGCCGTGAACGCAGTCGCGTTCGCCCCTCTCACCTACTTCGCCGACGCGCCATGAGCCAGAACGTCACGGGCAATTCACCCCGCCCCCATTCGTCGCGATCGAACTGGACCGCGTCGCAGCATCGCGCGCTCCGCAAGGAGCTGCTGATCCTGCGATCCGAGGTCGAGCGGCTGGAGCTTGCAGAAGCCTCCGCCGAAATGCGCCAGGCCGTCACGCGCTTCAGCTGGCTCAAGGTGTTGATCCCCGGCCTCTCCAGCAACAAGTTCAGCCAGTCCGCGAGGAACCTGAACGCGAGCCTCGGCCAGCTCGTCAACCAGTATCCGATGCTGAGTTCGCTCGCATCGCTCGTGCTGGCGAAACCCGTTCGCTCGCTGCTGCGCGCGAGCGCGGGCCCCGCGCTGAAGTGGGGCAGCGTCGGGTTCGCCGCGTGGGAGATCTACCGGATCTGGAAGCAGTCGCGCAATGAGCGCGGCAGCGCTGCGAACGACGACTGACACGCCACGACACATGCGCACGGCCATGTGCCGTCGCGCGTGTTCCGCGCGTTTCCCGCGCGTCATCAACGCACGCCCCAGCATGCCGGATCCGGTGCGTTCGCATCGCCGTCGCTCGATCCCGCATTGCCTTTCGTTCCGTCCGAACGCAGCGTGAATGCCCCGCATGCGTCGTCGCGCATCGGGCCTGTGTCGAGCGGGCTCGCGACGAGCTCGTAGACCACCGGCACATCGTCGCCGACCGGGCGCCGCAGCACCACGCGATAGACCGGCTGCCCGTCCGGCGGCGCCTGGCGGAATGCTTCCGGCAACGTCTGCGGCGGCGCGCCGTCGAGCGTTTCGAGATACTGAGCCGCCCGATACAGCGCGGCAACCACGGACGCGCGATGCGTGCGCGCGACATGCTCGCGATACGACGGGATGCCCCATCCGGCCAGCACGGCGACGATCGCGAGCACGATCATCAGCTCGAGCAACGTGAATGCCGCCGATCGGCGCAGCAGCGTTCGTCCGGTCATGGATGCACCGCCGCGACACGACGCCAGCGCTGCGCAACGATGCTGCCGTCGCGTAGCGCGACCTGACGCTGCAGCCAGACGACGCTCGACGCGTGGCCGCCGACACCACGCGCGGTGACGAGGTAAGCGCGGCTGCCTGCCGGACCGACGCCTCGCCATGCTTCGATGAGGCAACGCGGCGGCTGGACCGCCATCGGCCAGGACGCGAACGGCGGGAATGCCTCGGCGACGCCCAGCGCTGGCGTGCGCCGCCACGCGTCCGGCTCGGCATTCGGCTTCGCGTCCGAGGCGGATTCCTCGATGTACGGCGCCATGCCGCGCAGCAATTGCACGGTACAAGCGGCCAGCGCAGCATCGGCCGCGTGGAACGCGATCAACCGATCCGACAACGCACGCGTGCGACGCGATTCCGTCAGCGCGGATTCGAACCATGTGCCGGTCAGCACTGCTACGGCCGCACCGACCGCGATCACCGCAGGCAACGCAAGGCCCGCGTCGCGACGCCAGCCGTGGTTGGCGGACAGAACGCGTGTGCTCCGTTCTCGTCGGTTCAGCACGATGCCCCCGACGCGTGCTGCGTGCCGCAGGACGCCGCGATGCTCTTGCTCGCATGGTCCACCTCGATTCGCATCGCGATCTCGCCGGCAGGCTTGTTTGCGCGGATCATCGGAACGTCTCGTATGTCTCGTATGCATGCGCTACTTCACCTCCGGAATCGGCAAACGCGGAATTCCGCAATGCGACGATTCGATGCAGCACCAGTTGCGCACGGCCATCATGCGAAACCACCGTGCGGCCATCGCAATCGACATGGCCCGTCGCCGCGCCGGTCGGTTCGCCGCGCGCACGCACGCATACATGCACGGCGACGACATCGCGCCAGTCGCCGGCACGCATCGCCTCGGCGTCGACGAACTGCCCGTCTGCGCGACGCAGGTAGCGCACACGCAGCTGGTCGATCCCGGACACGACGGGTTGCGGCGTGCCTGGGCGCCCGCTGCCTTCGCAGTACAGCTCCGGCTCGCCCGTCGACGGACTGACATGCGCGTCGAAACGGTTTTCCACGAGCGGCCGACCGCCGGGCACGCCGACACCCTGCCCGAGACAATCCGATGCCTGAGCGCTGAGCGTCGGCCATGTCGACACGGCATCACCGACATAGCGGATCAGCACCGCGTCCGACGCTGCGCGCACGGCTTCGCACCGCACCTGCGCGCCGTGGCCTCGTACGCGCCCCGCGGAACAGCCGAACACCGGCGGCAACGACGGCGACGCTTCGACGTCGAGCGGCCGGAACCCTGCCATGCGGAGCTGCTGGCCGATCAGCGTCAGTGTGGTCGCGGCCGCATCGCGCATCCGGAACCCGTCTTCCGCCCGCCGCTGCGCGACCTGCTGCGCGTGGTACAGCGCGCCGGCAGCAGCCAGCACGAGCAGACCGACAGTCATCGCGATCAGCACTTCGAGCAGCGTATGCGCGCGAATGCGGCGATCAACGCTCATTGGCATTGGCCTCGGCCTCCCGAAACGGAATCCGCACGCACGACGGTGGCTCGACCGCTGCCCCCGCGCCTTCGCAGCGCGTCGGCGCCGCCGCCTCGGCGCCGCGCCAGCCAACGATCACATACCGGACCCCGCCTGCCCCGTGGTCGAGCGTCATCGCGCCGCCCGGCAACGATGCGGCCGCGAGCGCCTCGATGCCGTCGTCGGCACCTGCGGCTGCGTACCGGCGTTCGATGCGCGCATCGGCGAGCCACAGCGCGCGTTCACGCCAGATCGTCGCCCGCTGCGCGCGCGCCATCGCGAGCTGGCTGCCGGCCACCGCCAGCATCACGGCCGTGAGCAGCGCAATCGCCAGCACCGCTTCGAGCAGCGACGTGCCGCGCATCCGCGCGGGCATCCACGTTGGCATGCGCATCACGCCGCGTCGCAACGGCCGGCGACGACGCGCGCCCGACCGCCCGCCGCAATCCGTACGCAACGCGACACGCGTACCGCGTCCCCACCCGGCAACGCCCGTTGCGGGCGCAATTCGAACCGCCGGATCCCGCCGATCACTTGCCCGGCCGGCGGCGCAAACGCCAGGTCGTGCGCCGCGCCCGCGACGGCAATGTCGGCATCGCGCGGATAGCGCCGCAGCACGCGCGACTGCCCGTCGAACTGCCCGCTGACGATCCAGCCGCACGACCATTCCGCCGGGTCGCACCGTTCGCCGGACTGCACGCAGTCGCCGTCGCGCCCGGCCCGGCACAACGTGACGCGCACGCCGAGACGCGTCGCCTCGGTGCGGGCGAACGACAGCGCACCGAGCAGCGCGCGCGAGCGCGCATCGACGCGTTCGCGCATGCGCCACTGATCGAAAGCGGGGGCTGCGTACAGCCCGATCCCGGCCGCCAGCGCGATCGCGACCATCAGCTCGACGAGCGTGAACCCGCCGCAGCAGCGCATGCTGTTCTCAACGACCCGCCGGTGCAGTTCCATCGCCATCGCCCTCCGTCAACGTGATGCGACGACTGTAGCGACGCGAGCGGCCACACGCCATTAGCCGAACGGCCGACTGGCGACATGCGATCGCAGCCGACACAATCGGTGCGAACCGAACCTACGGAGAAGACGATGTACGAACGCAGCGCGTCAGCGCTTACGCGGAGACTTGGAGGGGGACGCGCGACGGAACTCTTCGATCACGTCGGCAAATTCGGAGACGTCCTCGAACCGGCGGTATACCGATGCGAAGCGGACATAGGCAATCGTATCGAGGCCGCGCAACTCGTTCATCACGAGTTCGCCGAGCTTCTCGCTACGCACTTCACGCTCGCCGGTCGCGAGCAGTTGATATTCGATGCGGGCGACCGCCGCGTCGATCGCGTCAGCCGCAACCGGCCGCTTGCGCAGCGCGAGTTGCATGCTGGCGACGATCTTGCGACGGTCGAACTCCGTGCGGCTGCCGTCCTTCTTCACGACGGCCGGCAGGTTCAGCTCGACCCGCTCGTACGTCGTGAAGCGCTTGTCGCAAGCCGAGCAGCGACGGCGCCGACGAATCGCGGCGCCATCTTCGGACACGCGCGAGTCGACGACCTGCGTGTCTTCATGCCGGCAGAACGGGCAGCGCATCGTCGATCAGCGATAGACCGGGAAACGCTTGGTCAGCTCGGCCACTTGCGCGCGCACGCGCTCGATCGTCGCTGCATCTTCCGGGTTCTCGAGCACGTCGGCGATCAGGTTGCCGACCTGCTCCGCTTCCGCCGGGCCGAAACCGCGCGTCGTCATCGCCGGCGAACCCAGACGGATGCCGCTCGTCACGAACGGCTTTTCCGGATCGTTCGGGATCGCGTTCTTGTTCACGGTGATGTGCGCTGCACCGAGAGCCGCTTCCGCTGCCTTGCCCGTGATGTTCTTCGCGCGCAGGTCGACCAGCATCACGTGGCTTTCCGTACGGCCCGACACGATCCGCAGGCCGCGCTTGACCAGCGTTTCAGCCAGCACGCGTGCGTTCTCGACCACCTTCTCCTGATACGCCTTGAATTCCGGCGACAGCGCTTCCTTGAACGCCACGGCCTTCGCCGCGATCACGTGCATCAGCGGGCCGCCCTGGATACCCGGGAAGATCGCCGAGTTGATCGGCTTCTCGTACTCCGACTTCATCAGGATCACGCCGCCGCGCGGGCCGCGCAGGCTCTTGTGCGTCGTCGTCGTCACGAAGTCCGCGTGCGGCACCGGGTTCGGATACACGCCCGCTGCGATCAGGCCCGCGTAGTGCGCCATGTCGACCATCAGGTATGCGCCGACCGACTTCGCGATCTTCGCGAGACGCTCGAAGTCGATCTTCAGCGCGAATGCCGACGCGCCTGCGACGATCAGCTTCGGCTTGTGTTCCTGAGCCAGCTTCTCGGCCGCGTCGTAATCGATGTCTTCCTGCTCGTTCAGGCCGTAGCTGACGACGTTGAACCACTTGCCCGACATGTTCACCGGCGAGCCGTGCGTCAGGTGACCGCCGTGCGCGAGGCTCATGCCCATGATCGTGTCGCCCGGCTTGAGCATCGCGAAGAACACGCCCTGGTTCGCCTGCGAACCCGAGTTCGGCTGCACGTTCGCGGCTTCCGCACCGAACAGCTGCTTCACACGGTCGATCGCCAGTTGCTCGACCACGTCGACGTATTCACAGCCGCCGTAGTAGCGCTTGCCCGGATAACCTTCCGCGTACTTGTTCGTGAGCTGCGAGCCCTGGGCGGCCATCACGGCCGGGCTCGTGTAGTTTTCCGACGCGATCAGCTCGATGTGGTCTTCCTGGCGGCGGTTTTCCTGCTCGATCGCAGCGAAGATTTCGGGATCGACGTTCGCGATGGTGCTTTGGGCTCTGTCAAACATACGGTTTCCGTTAAGTGTGTACAGGTTGACCGGGGCGGCCGAGTACATTGCGCTGCTGGCAGGACCAGCTCGACGTGGCGGAAGAATCCGTATGACGCGAGACAGGACAGCCACCGGCGATGCACGCAACGGCGCACAACGGCTGCCCAGGCGAACGGCAAAAACGGTGCCCCGCGCTTCACGGTGGGATGCTCCACCTTGAACCCGAAGGGTTCTATCGCCAGTCACGCAGGGGTGATGAGCGCGTTAGTGTATTGGATGCGTCATGAATAGGCAACCGCGCGGCAGCGGCTCCGAATCAATAGGGGCCAGACTCTACGCGCCCGTGCCGACGCGCTTCGCCGCCTTGCCGCGGTGCGGCAATCTCAGTAGGCTTGCGGGATACTATCCGCTACTTTGTTACCGACCAGGAGCAGCAATGATCGTGTTCGTCACAGGCGCGTCCGCCGGATTCGGCGCCGCCATCGCCCGTGCCTTTGTCAAGGGCGGCCACCGCGTCGTCGCCACCGCGCGCCGCAAGGATCGTCTCGATGCGCTCGCGGCCGAACTCGGCGACGCGCTGCTGCCGCTCGAGCTCGACGTGCGCGATCGTGCGGCCGTCGAAGCCGTGCCGACCGCCCTTCCCGCCGAATTCGCGGCGCTCGACGTGCTCGTCAACAACGCCGGTCTCGCGCTCGGTGTCGAGCCGGCCCAGAAGGCCAGCCTCGACGAGTGGCAGACCATGATCGACACGAACTGCTCGGGCCTCGTGACCGTCACGCACGCGTTGCTGCCCGGCATGATCGCGCGCGGCCGCGGCCATATCTTCAACCTCGGTTCGGTTGCCGGCACCTATCCGTACCCGGGCGGGAACGTATACGGCGCGACCAAGGCTTTCGTCCGACAATTCAGCCTGAACCTGCGCGCCGACCTGATCGGCACGCCGTTGCGCGTGACCGACATCGAGCCGGGCCTGTGCGGCGGCACGGAATTCTCGAACGTCCGCTTCCGCGGCGACGACACGAAGGCCGCAAACGTCTACCAGAACGTCCAGCCGCTTACGGCCGAGGACATCGCCGACACGATCTACTGGATCGCGACGCGCCCCGCGCACGTGAACATCAACACCATCGAGATGATGCCGGTCGCCCAGGCCCCGGCCGGCCTCGCGATCCATCGCGGCTGACCCGTCGAACGCAGCCGCGGGCCTGCTTCCAGCCGGCCTGCGGCGTGCTCCGGTGTGCTACGGCGTACTACATTCCGTTACGAATCGGTTACGAATCCGATCCCGGCCTTCCGGTAAAATGCGCGCCATGACTCAGCCTACCCGCTCCCCGGACGCGCCCTCCGGCTTCATCTGGCCGGTTCGCGTGTACTACGAGGATACCGATGCAGGCGGCATCGTCTTTTATGCCAACTACCTGAAATTCTTCGAGCGCGCCCGCACCGAATGGCTGCGCGCGTGCGGTATCGACCAGCGTCAGCTCGCCGACGACACCGGCGCGATCTTCATCGTCCGCAGCACGTCGCTCGACTACCGCGCGCCGGCGCGACTCGACGACTCGCTGGCGATCACGAGCCGGCCGGGGCGTATCGGCCGCGCATCGGTGGAATTCACGCAGGAAGCCTGGCGTGGCGACACGCTGCTCGTCGCCGGCCACATCCGCCTCGGCTGCGTCGACCGTACCGGCATCCGGCCCGCGGCGATCCCGCCGGTCGTGCTCGACGCGCTGCAACGCGGGCCCGTCATCGACACCGGGCAGACTCTATTGTCAACGAAGCTCGGATGAGCACCGTTTAGACAAAGCCTATGAACTTGCCTTCCTGAATTGATACTAAGCAAGGTTCGGCGCCAGGCCAGGCCGGCGCGCCGCGCCGCACGCATACCGGGCGCCCCGAAGGGACGTTAATCAAACCTCTATGAACACTTCTCAAGACCTGTCGATCATTTCCCTCGTCCTCAACGCGAGCGTGCTGGCCCAGGCCGTGATGGGGCTGCTGCTGCTGCTGTCGCTGATGTCGTGGACCTTCATCTTCCGCAAGTGGTTCGCGATCCGCCGCGCCCGCGCGCAGACCGAACGCTTCGAGAGGGATTTCTGGTCGGGCGGCGACCTGCAGGCGCTGTACCAGAGCGCGGCCAACAACCGTCATACGATTGGCGCGCTCGAGCGGATCTTCGAATCGGGGATGCGCGAATTCCTGAAGGCGAAGGAAAAGCGGATCAGCGACCCGGGCCTCGTGCTCGACGGTGCGCGCCGTGCGATGCGCGCATCGTTCCAGCGTGAAATGGACGTGCTCGAAGCCAACCTCGCGTTCCTCGCGTCGGTCGGCTCGGTCAGCCCGTACATCGGTCTGTTCGGCACCGTCTGGGGGATCATGAACTCGTTCCGCGGGCTCGCGAACGTGCAGCAGGCCACGCTCGCGAACGTCGCACCGGGCATCGCCGAGGCGCTCGTCGCCACCGCGATCGGCCTGTTCGCCGCGATTCCGGCCGTGGTCGCGTACAACCGCTACGCGCACGACATCGACCGCCTCGCGATCCGTTTCGAGACCTTCATCGAAGAGTTCTCGAACATCCTGCAGCGTCAGGCCCAGTAAGGAGCACGCCATGGCAGGAAGTCCCATTCGATCCAGCATGCGCGGCGGCCGCGGGCGCCGTGCGATGGCCGACATCAACGTCGTCCCGTACATCGACGTGATGCTGGTGCTGCTCGTGATCTTCATGGTCACCGCACCGCTCGTCGCACCGTCGATCATCAACCTGCCGACCGTCGGCAACGCCGCGCCGCAGGAACAGACGCCGCCCGTCGTCGTCAACATCAAGGCCGACCGCACGATGAGCGTCAAGTACAAGGGCGAGTCCGGCGCGACGCAGGAAGACACGATGACCAAGGCCGAGCTCGACAGCTTCATCCTGGCCCGGCAGACCGACCATCCTGACCAGCCGGTCGTGATCGCGGCCGACAAGACCGTGCAGTACGATGCGGTCATGACCGTGATGTCGGATCTGAAGGCGCGCGGCGTCAAGCGCGTCGGCCTCCTCGTCAAATCGCAATGAACCGGCAGCAATCCACGCGCAGCAACGCCTACCCGCCTCAGCCCCCTCGCGAGCGCGGCACCTGGCGCGCATTCGCGCTCGCCGCGCTGATGCACGTGTTGCTCGGGCTGTTTCTCTATCACGGCGTGCAGTGGCAGAACAGCACGCCGGCCGGCGCCGAAGCCGAGCTGTGGACCGAGGTGCCCGACGTCCCCGCGCCGCGGCCCGTCGTCACGCCCACGCCGCCCGCAAAGCTCGCGCCGCCCCCTCCCCCGGTCCGGGACGAGCAGGCGGACATCGCGCTGCAGCAGAAGAAGCGGCAGCAGGAAGCGGCCGCGCGCGAAGCGCTGCTCGAGCAGCAGCGCCGCGCACAGCAGCTGAAGGCGCAGGAAGAGGAAGCCCGGCGCGCGCAGCTCGCGGCCCAGCAGGCCGCCGCGCTCGCCGCGGAGAAGGCGGCCGAGCGCGCAAAGCAGAAGCAGGCGGACAAGCTCAAGCAACAGCAGCTCGTGGAGCAGCAGAAGCTCGAACAGCAGAAGCTCCAGCAGCAAAAACTGCAGCAGCAGAAGCAGGCACAGCTGGAAGCGCAGCAGGCGGCGAAGGCCAGGGCCGACGCGGCCGCGAAGGCGAAAGCGGAAGCCCAGGCGAAGGCCAAGGCCGAAGCGACGGCACGCGCGAAGGCCGACGCGGCGTCGAAGGCGCAACTCGACCGGGAACGCAGCGCACGTCTCGCGCAGATGCAGGGCATGTCCGGCGGCGGCGAAGGCGGTGGCGAAGGCCTCGCGAAGAGCGGTACCGGTTCGGGCTCCGGCGGCAATGCCGCATCGCCCGGCTATCCGGACAAGGTGCGTCGACGCGTGAAGCCGAACATCGTCTGGGGCGGCGAGCGCGCCGGCCTGACGACCGTCGTCGCGATCCGCTGCACGCCGTCGGGCGACGTGCTGAGCGTATCGATCCGCCGTTCGAGCGGAAATTCGGGGTGGGATCAAGCCGTGGTCAATGCGATCCAGGCGTCGGTCCCGTTGCCGCCCGATTCTAACGGTCGTACCCCGTCAGACATTACGATTACCTTCAAGGCGGCGGAGTGAACGCAAATGCGCTTACACTCCCGGCGTCGCTGTCAGACGGGAACGAATCGGGTATTTTTACTGTCTCTGCGGTTGCGCAGCGATTCAAGTCATACGGGAAGCAAGAAGCATGAGTTTGATGACGAAGCTAGGATTCAGGGCACTCGTGGCGTCGTGTCTGATTGCAGCGGGCAGCGCCGCTAACGCGCAGGTCAACGTGCTGATCACCGGTGTCGGTTCGACCCAGTTCCCCATCGCCACCGCGAACTTCGCGAACGAGGCAGGCCTGCCGCAGCAGGTCACGTCGATCGTCCGCGCGGACCTCGCCCGCAGCGGCAAATTCACCAATATCGACGCGGGCAGCACGCCCGTGCCCGAGACCGCCTCGGTCGATCTCGGCGCATGGAAGGCCAAGGGCGCGAACGCGTTCGTGGCCGGCAGCGTGAACCGCGAAGCGAACGGCCAGTACAAGGTGAACTTCATCCTGTACGACACCGTGAAGCAGCAAAGCCTCGGCGGCCTGTCGCTGACGGCGAACGACAACACGATGCGCACGGCCGGCCACAAGATCGCCGACTACATCTACCAGAAGCTGCTCGGCGTGCGCGGCGTGTTCGCCACGCGCCTGTCGTACGTGATCAAGACGGGCAACCGCTACCAGCTGCAGATTTCGGATTCGGACGGCCAGAACGCGCGCATCGCGCTGTCGAGCACCGAACCGATCATCTCGCCGTCCTGGTCGCCGAGCGGCACGAAGGTCGCGTACGTGTCGTTCGAGCGCAAGAAGCCGATCGTCTACATCCACGACCTGCCGACCGGCCGCCGCTACATCGTCTCCGACCAGAAGGGCAACAACAGCGCACCGGCATGGTCGCCGGACAGCAACACGCTGGCCGTCGCGCTGTCGCTGTCGGGCAACACGCAAATCTATACGGTCAACTCGACGGGCGGCGGCCTGCGCCGCCTCACGCAGAGCGGCTCGATCGACACCGAGCCGTTCTATTCGCCGGACGGCCGCTGGATCTACTTCACGAGCGATCGCGGCGGCGCACCGCAGATCTACCGGATGCCCGCACAGGGCGAAAGCGCCGGCTCGGCACAGCGCGTGACCTTCACCGGCAGCTACAACACCAGCCCGCGCATCAGCCCGGACGGCAAGCTGCTCGCGTACATCTCCCGCACGGGTGGGGGCTTCAAGCTGTACGTTCAGGATCTGCAATCCGGTGCGGCGAACGCCATCACGAATACCAATCGCGACGAATCGCCCAGCTTCGCGGCAAACGGCCAGTACCTTCTCTACGCTACCCAGTCGGGTGGTCGCAACGTGCTGGCAGCAGTGCCCTCCGACGGCAGCGCGCCGCCGCAAATCCTGTCCGTCCAGGGCGGCTCCGTTCGCGAGCCGTCGTGGGGGCCCTTCATGCAATGACCACAAGGAGAGTAACCATGATGTCGAACAAAGCTCGTCTGGCCCTGGCCGTGATGATGATCAGCGCGCTCGCCGCATGTAAGTCGGGCGTGAAGCTCGACGACAAGGCGAACAACGCGGGTGCAGTCAGCACGCAGCCGAGCGCCGACAACGTCGCGCAAGTGAACGTCGATCCGCTGAACGACCCGAACAGCCCGCTCGCGAAGCGCAGCATCTACTTCGACTTCGACAGCTATTCGGTGAAGGACGAGTACCAGCCGCTGCTGCAGCAACACACGCAGTACCTGAAGAGCCACCCGCAGCGCCACGTGCTGATCCAGGGCAACACCGACGAGCGCGGCACGAGCGAATACAACCTCGCGCTGGGCCAGAAGCGTGCGGAAGCCGTCCGCCGCGCGATGGCACTGCTCGGCGTGAACGACTCGCAGATGGAAGCCGTGAGCCTCGGCAAGGAAAAGCCGCAAGCAGCAGGTCACGACGAAGCATCGTGGGCGCAGAACCGTCGCGCCGACCTCGCCTACCAACAGTAAGTAACGGAAGAGCCGCCGTATGACGCACCGTGTATCCTGGCTGCGCATCGCCGCAGCATTCTGCGTCGTCGGCGCGGCGTGGTCGGCCGCGCCGGCGCACGCCGGCGTGTTCGACGACAACGAAGCGCGCCGTGCCGTGCTCGATCTGCGCAGCAAGACCGACAACCAGGCCAGCCAGTTGTCGGCCGCCCAGCGTACGATCCTCGATCAAACCGGCCGTATCGACCAGCTGAACCAGCAGGTCGCGACGCTGCGCGGCGAGAACGAGGACCTGACGAACCGGCTGACGACGCTCGAACGGCAGAACAAGGAGTACTACCAGGATCTCGACACGCGACTCAAGAAGTTCGAGCCGCAACAGGCGACGATCGATGGTGTCGAGGGCACCGTGCAGCCGGGTGAAACGGAAGCGCTCAGCGCGGCGCAACAGCAGTTCCGCAACGGCAACTTCAAGGCAGCCGCGGCATCGTTCCGCGGTTTCATCACGAAGTATCCGCAGAGCCCGTACCAGCCGACCGCGCAGTACTGGCTCGGCAACGCGCAATACGCGCTGCGCGACTACCGCGGCTCGACTGCGACTTGGCAAGCGATCGTGAGCAAGTATCCGCAGCATCCGCGCGCGGCCGACGCCCTCGTCGCAATCGGCACGAACCAGCTCGAACAAGGCCAGAAGGCGGCCGCGAAGAAAACGTTCGAGCAAGTCGTGTCGCAGTACGCCGGATCGAACGCTGCGCAGACTGCGCAGGGCAAGATCGAGAGCATCAAATAAATTATCGCGTCGAGTTGTTGACAGACCTGCAAACCGTCGCTATAATTTTTTGCTCTTTAGGTCGTTACGCAAGTTGTTGTTAGCGCAACGGACTAACAGGTTTCAAGAACGTGGGGTGGTAACTCAGTTGGTTAGAGTATCTGACTTTTAATCAGAGAGTCGAGGGTTCGAGTCCCTCCCACCCTACCAACTATCTTTGATAGTGCAAATAAAGCCTCCCAAGTGGAGGCTTTTTTGCGTCTGCTTCCTGCCGCGTCGCGCTCGGCATCTCGACGATGCGCGCGCCGATTTCAACGAAGTCGACCGGACGGGGAGCCTGCGGTGCACCGGTGCATGCGGGTGGCCGCGAAACGGGCGAGCAGCGCGCCCCCACGATGCGGCCACGAATGCGAACGCCGGCCGCTGGATGATGGTCAGGTTCATTGCTTGGCCCCAACCGCGCTTGCAGTCCTACACGCCGCGCTGCGCGCGCCGCCAGCGCCCCGGCGTCGTGCCGAGCACCGCGCGAAACGCCTTGCCGAACGCCGCCTCCGACTGATAGCCGACCGCCTGCCCGATCTCCGCCTGCCCGCGCTGCGTATCCTGCAGCAGCGCGCATGCGTGCATCATCCGGATCTGCGCAACGAACGCGCCGACACTCATCCCCGCCTTCTCGCGAAACTGCCGCGCATACGTCGCCCGCGACATCGCGGATGCGATGCCGAGCGACTCGACCGTCCACGGCTGCTCCGGCGCCTGCAGTACAGCCTGAACCGACGGACCGAGCCGCGCATCGGCAGCCAGCGCGAGCCAGCCGGCCGGCACGCGTGCATCGCGGCCGTACGCGCGTAGTGCATACGCGAGCAGCGCCTGCCCGAGCGCGTTCACGATCGCGCGCGCACCCGGCTGCGCATTCGATGCCTCGGCGCGCAGCACGCTCGTCAGCAGTTGCAGCGACGCGGGCCCCGACGCTTCGCGCAACCCGACGTGCAGCACGCGCGGCAGCGTGCGCATCAGCAATTCCCCGGCCCCGCGCGCATAGACGAAGCGGCCGCAGAGCAGGTCGACACTCGCATCGGCCGGGTCCGCGAGATCGCGATTCGACTTGACCGGCAGCACCGCGCCGCCGGCTGCGCCCGGTTCGCGCAGCGACGCGACCGATCGCACACCACCGCCGCCCACATCCGACAAATCGTGCGCGTCGCCCGCCGGCAGCAGCACGAAGTCGCCGTCAGCCAGCCGTAGCGTGCGCCCGTCCGCCGTGCGCAACCGGCACGTTCCGGACAGCAACAGGTGAAACGCCGCCTCGCCGGCCGGCAACGGGTCGTGCGGCATCGCGAACGGGCCGTCGAGCAGGCAGCGCACGTCGAGCTCGACATGGCTGCGGCCCAGCGACAACAGTTGACTCAATGCGTCCATGAGACGTTTGCGCTAAAAATTGACACTCTAGCGTATCGAAACCCTCAGCATGAACGCTCAGAATAAGCCCTGCATCGCCCGAGATCGCGGCATCCGCCGCCCGACCCACCACTTCTCGAAAGGACGCATCATGCTGAACTGGAACGAATACCGGAAGGAACTCTCGACGCGCATCGGCGAAATCGCCAAGCTGTCGCCCGACACGCTCGCCGGCTACAAGGCGCTGTCCGGGGCCGGCGCCAAGACGGGCCATCTCGACGCGAAGACGCGCGAGCTGATCGCGCTCGCGGTAGCCGTCACGACACGCTGCGACGGCTGTATCGCGGTGCACACGGCCGAAGCCGCAAAGCATGGCGCGACCAAGGAGGAAGTGGCGGAAGCACTCGGCGTCGCGGTCGCGCTGAATGCGGGCGCGGCGCTCGTCTACTCCGCGCGCGTGATGGACGCGCTCGGCGACTGACGCGCCCGGCCGGGGTGCAACGGTTGCACCCCGTTGCATGACGATCGCGGCGGTGCCGGCCGGTTGGCCGGCCGCCGCGGATCGACAACGGCGGCACCGCGAAGTCGGCTACCATGCGCGAACGACTCATCGCGAAGGAGCACGCCATGTGCCGCTGGCTCGCCTATACGGGTAATCCGATCCATCTCGAGACCGTCCTGTTTCGCGCGAAGCATTCGCTGATCGACCAGAGCCTGCATTCGGAGCTCGGGGCGACCACCACCAATGGCGACGGATTCGGCATCGGCTGGTACGGCCGCCCCGATGAACTCCCGTTCCGCTACCGCTCCGTGCATCCCGCATGGAACGATCGCAACCTGCGTGAAGCCGCGCGCGCGATCCGCTCGCGAATGTTCATCGCGCACATCCGCGCGGCGACCGACACGCCCGTGCAGGAAACCAACTGTCACCCGTTTCGCCACGGCCGCTGGCTGTTCGCGCACAACGGCCTGATCCGCGATTTCCACAAGCTGCGCCGCGACCTGACGCTGAAGGTCGACCCGGCGCTGTTCCCGACGCTCGAAGGCTCGACCGACTCCGAGCTGATGTTCCGCCTCGCGCTGACCTACGGGCTCGAGCAGACGCCGCTGCCGGCGCTCGAGCGGATGGTCGGCGTCGTCGAGGAAACCGCCGCGCGATATCGTGTCGCCGAGCCGCTCAACATGACGATCTGCGCGACGGACGGCGACCGGATCATCGCGGTGCGCTATTCGAGCGAACGGCAGTCGCGCTCGCTGTTCCACAGCACGTCGTTCAAGCATCTGCACGAACTCTATCCGCACAATCCGCGCATCGCGGAAGCCGGCGACGACGCGTTCATGGTCGTATCGGAGCCGCTCGTCGACCTGCGCGGCGCTTGGGAAGAAGTGCCGGAAAGCATGGCGATCGTCGCGCAGGGAGCCGATGTGCAGCAGCGGCCGTTCAATCCGCGGCACAAGTAGGCGACGGCGCCGTTCGCGCCGCTGTCAGTCGCGGCGCGCGAGCCGCATGCGTACGGAATCGAGTTCGGCGGGCAGCCAACGCGAGCGCGCGCGACGCCGCGTCAGCGCGGCAAAGCCGAGCCGCTCGTACAGCGCGCGGGCGCGCGCGTTGCGGGTCAGCACGTCGAGCACGATGTCGCGGCTGGCGTCGTCCGGCAACGCGCCGGAATCGAGCGCATCGCGCAACAGCGCGGTGAAGATGCCCGTGCCGCGCTGGCGTTCGTCGGTCGCGCAATGTGCGACCAGGATCTGCGAACGCTTCGGCGCCGGGATTTCCGTTTCCAGAATCAGCCCGCGCAGCAACTGGCCGAGCGTACGGCGCAGCCCGAAGAAGCACGTCAATGCCCACACGACGTGCACGTCGTCGAACCGCGTCCGGCGCCCGTCATGGATGGCCATTACGGCGAGCACGGTGCCGTCGGCGCCGACCGCGACCCGGTGCCGGCGCCACGAGAACCGGCCATGGCGCGACCGGAACGCCTGTTGCAGGAACGCGATGCAGCGCGCGTCGCTTTCACCGAGGAAGAAACCGAATTCGCCGACGCCGGATGCGAATACGAGCGGCGCGCATGCCGCCGCATCGTCCGCGCACGCGGCGCGAAACGACGTGAACCTGCCGGCCTGCGTAACGCCGACGGATCGCGCAGGCGCGGCGGCCGACATCATGCTGCGCGCCCCGCGAGCCGCGCCAGCACGGCGACCGTCCGGCTGATCTGCTGCGGCTCGTGCGTCGAGCAGATGAAGAACCGCAAACGCGCGGCCTTCTCCTCGACGGCCGGATAGAAGATCGGCTGCACGTTGATCCCTTCGTCGAACATCGCGTTCGCCCACTGCGCGGCCTTCAGCGAGCTCCCGGTGATCACCGGTACGACCGCATACCCGGCGCTCGTGCCGGTGTTCAGCCCCGCGGCGCGTGCCTCGGTCAGGAACTGCCGACCGCGCGCCTGCAGTTGCGCAACGCGCTGCGGTTCGGCCTGCAGGCGTTCGAGCGCGGCCAGCGACGCTTCGGCGAGCGTCGGCGCGAGCCCGACGCTGTACAGAAAGCCGGGCGCCAGGTGACGCAGCATGTCCACGAGCGGCTGGCAGCCGGCGATGAAACCGCCGCAACCGGCCAGCGTCTTGCTCATCGTGCCCATCCAGATGTCGACCTGGTCGGCCGCGACGGCGCAATGTTCGCGGATGCCCTTGCCTGTCGCGCCGAGCACGCCGAGCGAATGCGCTTCGTCGACGAGCAGGAACGCGCCATGGCGCGTCTTCACGTCGACGAAGCGCTGCAGGTCCGGGAAATCGCCATCCATGCTGTACAGCCCTTCAATCGCGATCAGCACGTGCCGGTAGTCGCGGCGCACACGCGACAGCAATTCGTCGAGCGCCTGCCAGTCGTTGTGCGCGAAGCTCAGCCGCTTCGCGCCGCTCAGCTGCGCGCCCTGCACGATGCTGTTGTGCGCGAGTGCATCGTGGACGATCAGGTCACCGGGGCCGAACAGCGCGCCGATCACGGTCACGTTGGTTGCGTGGCCGCTCACGAACGCGACGCAGTCGTCAGTCTCGTAGAACGCGGCCAGCGCCCGCTCGAGGTCGCGCTGCACCGGGCGCTCGCCCGCGACCATCCGGCTCGCGGACGCCGACGTGCCGTAGCGGTCGATCGCGGCCTTCGCACGCTCGGACACGGCCGGATCGCCGGCGAGACCGAGATAGTTGTAGTTCGCGAAGTTCACGTATTCGCGGCCGCCGATTTGCGTCGTCGCGCCGGCGATGCCATCGTGTACGCGGAAGAACGGCGAGTCGACGCGCAGCTTCTCGCCCATCTCGCGCATGATCCTGACCTGCTGATACTGCGGCATCGATTCGAAACGGCTGCGCGCCGATACGGCCTGTGCCGCCGGCGTACCGGGCACGCCCGGCGCAGCGGCGGCGTCCGTCGCGCGCTCCAGTTGCCGCTTCAGGGCTTTCGCCGCCAGTTGCTGGCGAAGGTGTTCTCCCAGTGCCATTGCTTCCTTCGCTGTATCTCGAAAAGGCGCTATGTTACGCCGCGTATTTTTAAAAAGCGTGGTGTCACGCGTCGGAAAACTCGGCCCATTGCCATGCGCCGGTATCGGCCAGCAGCGCATCGACCAGCCGGAAATTCATCTCGTGGCTCGGGCGCAACGCACTCACGCGCGCGAGCAGCGGCGCGCCGGCCAGTGCGAGATCGCCGACCAGGTCGAGCACGCGATGCCGGACGAACTCCTCCGGCAGCCGCATCCCGCCCAGCACGCGATTGCCGACGATCGACGCCGTGCATGACGGCCGCGCGCCGCGCAGGATCGGCACGCCGCGCACATACCCCGCGATGATCGCGGGTACGGCCCACTTCACGCGCCCGTACGAACGCGACGGTGCGATTTCAGTCGCGAACGCGTCCGGTGTCAGCGCGCCGTCCCAGTGCATGTCGCCGAAACCGCGCAGGTCGTTGCGCACGCTCAGTTCATAGCGCGGCGCCGGCTCGATCCGCATTTCGCGCCGCTGATCGCCGGCGCCGTCCGCGACCACGACGGGGCGCAGCACGCGGATGAAACGCTTCGGTGCGTCGAGCGCGCTGCGGCCGCAGGCGCGAATGGCGTCGACCCACGGCGCTGCGCTGCCGTCGAGAATCGGCACTTCCTCCGCATCGAGCTCGACGATCGCGTGATCGATTTCGCACGCCAGCAGCGACGCGAGCAGATGCTCGACGGTCCGCACGCCGACGCCGTCGGCATTGCGCAGCATCGTGCAGAGCGGCTGTGCACGGCGCAGTGCGGGAGCGGCTTCGAGCACACCGAGCTCGCGCCCGTCGCGCATCCGTCGAAACACGATCCCGTGCCGCCCGCCCGCCGGCGTCACCGGCAGGATCCGCACCTGCACACGCCGCCCGGTGTGCAGGCCGTGTCCCGACAACGCGAGCGGCCGCGCCAGCGTGCCCTCGCTCGCGTGCCAACCCGGCGGCAGCTTGATTCGGGCAATCTCCGCGTCGGCTGGCACGCTTGCGCTCCCTGCTTCCATCAATTCGAACCCCGCTCGAGTTCGGCCCGCGCTTCGTCGCCCAGCGCATGCCGTGCGACCAGTGCCTCTGCCAGCTCGTCCGCTGCCGCGACGTTCTCGTCGCCACCCTGCGCGTCGAGCAGATCGACGATACGCACGGCCAGCGTATGAACCGTCGCGCCTTCCGCGATCGCCATGATCGACAGCTTGACGCCGAAGTTTTCCTCGACGGCCATGCCGAGCTCCATGCCCATCAGCGAGTCCATGCCGAGATCGAGGACCGACCGGCCGGCATCGACGCGCTCCGGCGACATGTGCAGAATCCGCGCGATCTGGCCGCGCAGCGCCGTCTCGACGAGCGCCACGGCGTCGGCACGCGGCAGCGCGCGCAACTGCTCCAGCAATACGCGATCCTCGCTGGACGTCTCGGCCGCCCCGCCCGTCTGCAACGCGGTGTAACGCCGCGCGTGCGCGGCCGGCATGCCGCGCGAGATGGCCCCCCAGTCGAGGCGCACGACGGCTTCGCCGGCCGCCCCGTGCGCAAGCGCACGTTCGAGCGCGGCCATCGCCTCGTCGGACGTGATCGACGCGCCGCCGATCCGCGCCTGCAGTGCCTCGCGGGTGCCGGCATGGCGCGCCAGGAAGCCGACGTCCTCGATCGGCCCCCACGCCATGAACGTGGCCGGCTGCCCGGCCGCGCGACGATGCGCGACCAGTGCCTCGAGGAAGCCGTTGGCGGCGACATACGCGCCCTGCCCCGGGTTGCCGAGATAGGTTGTCGCCGACGAATACACGACGAAGAAATCGAGCGCGCAACGCTGCGTCGCGCGATGCAGGTTCCACGCACCCGCTACCTTCGGTTCGAGCACGGCCGCGAAGCGTGCGTCGTCGACGTTGCGCAGCAGCCCGTCGTCGATCCGCATCGCCGAATGCAGCACACCCTTGAGCGGCGTGCCGCGACGCTCGATCTCGTCGATCAGGCCGGCGAGCGCCGCGCTGTCGGTCACGTCGCATCGCGCAACCGACACGACCGCACCGCACACGTCGCGCCAACGCTCGGCTTCGGCCTGCATCGCGGCGCCCAATGTGCCGCCACGGCTTGCGAGCGTCAGATGCCGCGCGCCGCGTTCGATCATCCAGCGTGCGGTCGCGAATCCCAGCCCGCCGGTGCCGCCGACGATCAGGTACGCCGCGTGCGGATCGAGCCGCAGCGTCGGCAACACAATGCCACGCGTTGGCGCCGGCGTGCCGGACGGGAACGTCACCAGCACCTTGCCGATCTGGCGCGCCTGCTGCATGTAGCGGAACGCTTCCTCCGCACGTGCAGCCGGGAACGCGCGATACGGCAACGGATGCAGCACGCCATCCGAGAACAGCGTCATCACTTCCTCGAACAGCCGCGTCGTCAGCGCCGGCAGCACGCCCAACAGCTGATCGGCGTCGATGCCGAAATAACTGATGTTGTTGCGGAACGGCCGCAGGCCGATCTGGCTGTTCTCGTAGAAATCGCGCTTGCCAAGTTCGAGGAAGCGGCCGAACGGACGCAGCGTATCGATGCTGCGCACCATCGCTTCGCCGGCGAGCGAATTGAGCACGATGTCGACGCCTTCGCCGTGCGTGCGCGCGAGGATCTCGTCCGCGAACGCGAGGCTGCGCGAATCGAACACGCGATCGACGCCCAGCAGGCGAATGAACTCGCGCTTCTCGTCGCTGCCGGCAGTGGCGAAGACTTCCGCGCCAAGATGTCGCGCGATCTGGATCGCCGCGATGCCGACCCCGCCCGCGCCGCCGTGCACGAGCACGCGCTCGCCGCGTCGCAGCCGTGCCAGCTCGCACAGCGAGTAGTACGCGGTGAAGAACGTGGTCGGAACCGTCGCGGCCTCCTCGAACGACATGGTGTCGGGCTTGCGTGCGATCGCGGTGGCACGCGTGACCACGCGCGTCGCGAACGATGCCGGCGCGAAACCGAGCACCGCGTCGCCCGGCGCGAAGCCGTCGACGTCCGGGCCGACGCGGGAGATTCGACCCGACATTTCCATGCCGATCGTCGCGCCTGCGAAGCCCGTCTCGACGGCCTCGTCGGACAGCAGCCCCATCGCGTACATCACGTCGCGGAAATTGAGCCCCGTCGCCATCGGCTCGATCTCGACCTCGCCGGAAGCGAGATCGCGGGCCGGCAGTGCGAACCATTCGAGGTTGCGCAACGAGCCCGGCATGTCGAATGCGAGCCGTGCGCCCGGCTGGTCAGGCGTCGACGCAGCGTGGTCGCGCTCGGCCGCCTGCGCGGCCGGCAGCATGCGCGGCACGTAGCGCCCGTGCGGCGCGAGCAGTATTTCTTCTTCGCCGTCGTCGCCGAGCAGCGCCATCGCAAGCTGCAATGCCGGTTGTTCGACGGCCTGATCGACGTCGATCAGGCGCATCGGCAGCGTCGGGTATTCGTTCGCAATCACGCGGCCAAGCCCCCACAGCGATCCCTGCTCGGGATGCGACGACGCGCCGGCCGCGAACGGCGCACCGCCGCGCGTCACGACGCAGAGTCGACCGCGCTCCGTCGCGCCGGCCGCATCGAGCTCGCGCACGAGCGATGCCAGCGCGAGCGCGCCGCCGTGCTGCGCGCGCATCACGGCCGCACCGTCGGCCGTGTCGAGTGACGCGAGCGGCGCGACGAACACGACGTGCGCCGGGTGATCGGCCGGCTGGCGCACCGACCAGGCCGCGGCGTCCCGAACCGATGCCGACTCGACATGACAACCGAGTTGCGCCAGCGCGTCGGCCAGTGCGATGCCGAACGCATCGCCATCGTCCTGAGCGATCAGCCAGCGCGCGTCGTCGCTCGCCGCGATGCGACGCGCGAGATCCTCGGCCGGTGACGCGGCCGCCGTTTGCTCGCCGGCAGCCGGCTTGCGCCCGATGACGAACGTCGGCACGCCTTCGAGATCGAGGCCCTGTTCGGTTTCGCGCGCCACGTCGACCAGACCGGCACGCTCGCACATCGACACAATGGCGGCGGGCGCCAGCGCACCGTATCCGCTGGCGGCCAGTTCGCCGCCGACCGTGCCGAACACGATGTCCGAGAATCGGCTGCGCCGCGCGTCGGTGATGACGACGAGCCCGCCCGGGGCGAGCCGCTCGACGATCGCCGTCAGCGCCGCGAGCGGATCCGGGTGATCGCCCAGCATCCGGTTGACGACCACGACGTCGAACGGCGTCGTATCGCGGCATTGCGAGAACAGCGGCGCGTCGGTCGCGAACGTCAGCGTCTGCGCATGCGCTTCCGCATCGAACCCGGCGAGTTGCTGGTGCGTACCCGCCAGCGTGTACTCGCAGCGACCGGCCGGCACCTCGACGTCGAGCGGTTGCAACACGTCGCCGTTCGCCGGGCCGATCTCCAGCACGCGCAGGCGGCGCACATGCGGCCACGCCGCGACGGCTTGCGTGACGCACGCGGCGAGCAGCGCACGCGCATGCGACCAGGTCGGCGACGCATCGAAGTACTGCTCGACCAGACTGCGCCCCGTCGACGACAGCAGCGAGCCCGCGGGCGCCTCGTCGCGCAGCACGCGGGGCAGCGCCGCGCCCACGTGCGCAAGCAGCGTCAGTTCGGCGACATGGGCCGGCGAGGCGGCCAGCACGTCGCGCCACAGCGCGTCACGTGCCGGCATCGCCGCGCAAGCTTCGTCATCGCGAACGAGACGATCGCCGTCGAAGCGGGCCAGGCCGTCCTCGACGACGATCTGCGCCAGCCGCGCAACCTGCTGAGGATGCGCGTGCATCGACAGCGCCGGCAGCGCAAACGCGTCGAGCGCATCCAGCGCGTCGAGCGCGTACAGCCCCGCGAGCACGTCGAGCAACGGCAGCATTTCGGTCAGGTACTGCGTGCGGCGCGCGCGATCCTGATGCGCCGCGACTTGCTCGTTCGCGCGCTCGACGAGCACGGCCGGCGGCGGCAGCGTATCGGCCGTGAAACCGGCCGGCTGCGGCCGCGCTTCGAGCACGTAGGCGAAGCGGGCCGGCACCCCGTGACGGCGCCCGGCGAGATCGACCCGACGGAAGCGGCACGCCGACAGGCGCGCGACGATCATGCCGTCGGCGTCGATGAATTCGAACGACGCGACGATCGAATGCGGGCTGCGGCGGTGAATGCGCGCAAGCACGCGGCGAATCGACGCGCCGCTGACGAAATCGACGCGCCCGATCTGGACCGGAACGAACGCCGCATGCGCATCGTCCGGCGTGGCACCGGCCTGCCCCAGCACCGCGAACAGCGGATGGAACCCGCTGTCCATCAGCGCGGGATGCAGCAGATAAGCCGACCGCGCCCGCGCATCGGCAAGGGCCGGCGGCACGTCGAGCTCGGCAAGCGCGTCGTCGCCCGACACGCACAGCGAGCGCACCCACCGGAACGCCGGTCCGTAGCTCAGCCCGATCGCCGTCGTGCCCGCATACAGTGCGTCGCCGGATATCGCCGGCCCCGCCTGCAAGCGCGCGACCACGGACGCATCCGGCGTGCTGTCCGCAGCAAGCGTATTGCCGCTTTCGAGCAGGCGCCCCGTCACGTTGAGATTCCACGCGCCGTCCGTCATCCGGTCGCGCGTCTCGATCGTGAACGATGCGGTGCGCACGTCGATCACGAACCGGAACAGCTTCGCGTGCTGCGGCTGGAACACGACCGGCATGCGGATCTCGATGTTCTCGATGGCCACGTCCGGCGTACCGAAGAACGTGCGCGCCGCGGCGAGCGCCATTTCGACGTAGCCGGCGCCCGGGAACGCGACACCACCGTCGACGACGTGGTCGGCGAGCATCGGCACGCGCTGCGGATCGAGTTGGTTCTCCCACGCGAACGCGTGCTCATGCAGCCGATAACCGAGCAGCGGATGATCGACGCGACGGTTCACGAGCCCGTAGCCCTCGACGCTCGGCACGAGCCAGTAGCGCTCGTGCTGCCACGGATAGGTCGGCAGCGCGGCGTGCGGCGCGTCGGGAACGAAGCGGTCGAGATCGACGCGCGCGCCGTGCGCGACCGCCGACAGGATCGAATGGGCAAGCATCTCCGCACTGTCAAGCTGACGCTTGAGGGTCGGCACGACGGCACCCGGCGAGTTGCGCGCCGCGAGCGTCTGCTTCACGTAGGTACGCAGGATCGAATGCGGCGCGATCTCGACGAACACGCGCACGCGATCGTCGGCCAGCCGGGCAATTGCGTCGCCGAACCGGACCGGCTCGCGAATGTTGCGCCACCAGTAGCCCGCATCGAGCGCGGTGCCCGGCAGCGTGTCGCCGGTCACCGTCGACACGAAGCGCGTGTGCGTATCGTGCGGCGCGAGATCGGCCAGCTTGTCGCGCACGACGGATTCGATCGCGTCCATGCAGTTGCTGTGGAACGCGTAGTCGAGGTCGAGCATCCGGAAGAAATGACCGGCGGCCGCGAGGGCTTCGCCGATCGCTTCGAGCGCGACTCGCGAGCCCGCGAGCGTCACTGCATCGGCGCTGTTGGTGCCCGCGATCTCGATGGCGGACGCGAGGTCGAGACGCGCGATCCAGTCGCGCGCCGCGGCTTCGCCGATGCCCGCCGCCGCCATCCGGCCCGTGCCACGCGTCAGGCCCTGCGCGCCGCTGCGGATCCGGATCACGCGCACGGCCTCGGCGAGCGTGAGCGCGCCCGACGCCCAGGCAGCCGCGATCTCGCCGACGCTGTGGCCTACCGTCGCGTCGAACCGTATGCCACGAGCGGTCAGCGCACGCGTGATGCCGACCTGCATCGCGAACAACAGCGGCTGCGCGTTCTCGGTCGCGGCGAGCCATTCGGCGTCGACCCCTGCGCACATGGCGTCGACCAGCGATGCGTTGCCATCCGCGCACCAGAGCGCATCGACTTCGTCGAGCGCCGCGCGGAACACCGCGTCCTCGGCGTAGAGCCGCTTGCCCATCCCGGCCCATTGACAGCCGTTGCCTGCGTAGACGAACGCGACCGGTGCATCCCCTTCAACGGCCTGCCCCTGCACGACGCACGCCGGCAGCGCGCGCTCCGACGGCTCGGCAAGCGCGGCGAGCGCGGCATACGCTTCATCCTGATCGGCCGGTGCGACGACGGCGCGATGCTCGAGCCATTGGCGTCGCCGTGCGGCCGCGGCGGCGAGTGCGGCCCAGTCGGCGCCCTTCTGCAGGCGCGCAAGATGACGTGCCGCAAGGGCGGCCAACGCGGCCGGCGAACGTGCGGTCAGGACGAGCGGCGGCAGCGCTGCATTGTGCGTTGCCGCCGGCTGCGCGGCCGATCGCGGCGCCAGCGCTTCGGTGACGACGACGTGCGCATTCGTGCCGCCAAAGCCGAACGAGTTGATGCCGATCGTCAGCGGGGCGTCGCCGCGCTCGATCGGCGTAAACCGATCCACCACGCGCAGGCGGCCGCCTGCGAAATCGATGCCGGGATTCGGTGTGTCGAAATGCAGCGAGCGCGGCACGGCGCGGTGCTTCAGGCACAACACCGCCTTCAGCAGGCCCGCCATTCCCGATGCCGTTTCGAGGTGCCCGATGTTGGTCTTGACCGAACCGATCAGCAGCGGATCGGACTCGGGCCGGCCGCCCGACACCACGTCGATCAGCGCGCGCGCCTCGATCGGATCGCCGACCGCCGTGCCCGTGCCGTGTGCTTCGACGTACGCGACCGTACGCGGATCGATGCCCGCGCGCCGATAGACCGCGCGCAGCAGGTCCGCCTGCGTCGCCGCCGCCGGCACGTTGATGCCGCCGTGCGAATGACCGTCGGAATTCACGCCCGATCCCGCGATGACCGCGTGGATCGTGTCGCCATCGGCCAGCGCCTGGTCGAGCGGCTTGAGCAGCACGAACGCGCCGCCTTCGGCGCGCACGTAGCCGTCGCCGGTCGCGTCGAACGCACGGCAGCGGCCGCGCGGCGACAGCATCGACGCCTTCGAGAAACTGACGAAGCCGAACGGATGCAGCAGCAGGTTGACGCCACCGGCAAGCGCCATCGCGGTCTCACCGGACTGCAGCGCCTGGATCGCCTGATGGAGCGCGACGAGCGATGACGAACACGCGGTGTCGACCGACATGCTCGGGCCGCGCAGGTCGAACACGTAGGACACGCGGTTCGACGCAATGCTGAGGGTGTTGCCGGTTGCCGAATACGGATCGATCGTGTTCATGTCGTCCATATTGCGGTTGCCGTAATCCATGCCCGCCACGCCGACGAACACGCCGCAGTCGCGCCCGCGCATCGCGGCCGGACGCACGCCGGCGTCCTCGAACGCCTCCCATGCGAGTTCGAGCAGCAGGCGCTGCTGCGGGTCCATCTGCGCCGCCTCGCGCGGCGAGATGCCGAAGAATTCGGCATCGAAACCGGCGACGTCGTCGAGCACGCCGGCCGCGAACGTGTAGCTCTTGCCCGGCTCCCGTTTCGACGGGTGCTGGTAGAACGCCGTACCGAAGCGGTCCGGCGGAATGGCGGTCACGGCATCGCGCTGGTCGCGCAGCAGTTGCCAGAAGTCGTCGGGACTCTCGACGCCACCGGGGAACCGACACGCCATCCCGATGATCGCTATTTGCTTGTTCATGCTGTTTCTGATTTGGCCAGCGCATCGCGATCACACGCGCGCGGCTCGTTCGAATCCGTGATGGCCAGCAGAAGCTGGCCGAGTTCTTCCGCCCCGATGTCACGCGCGGAAGCGACAGGTGCCGCAGTATTTCTCCAAATGAAATACTCGCTCCGGTCAGGCATGACACCGAGCTTACCAAAGACTTTCGGCAATGCCGGCACATGATCGCCGTAGAAGCAGACGATCGTTTCGCGGTCGCGCTGCCGCGCATGGTCGAGCAGCCGCTCGATCATCGCGTTCGCGTTGTCGACGTGGCGCAGATACGCGGTCAGATCCCGCCACGCGGCATCTTCGCCGAGCGCATGGAACCGGCCCGCGTCACCTGGCGCCACCGGCTCGAGATGAAGCGGTCCATGGTTTTCCATCGTCATCGCGAAGATAAAGGCCGGCTGCTCGCCCGACGCGTCCAACGCATCGATGATCGCCTCTGCCACCGCCGCGTCCGCGACGTACTGGCCGACACGCGGCTTGCCGTCAAAGCCGCGGATGTCCATGAATACGTCGAAATGCATCAGCGGGAACACGCGATCCCGTCCGAAGAAGTCCGCATGGTACGGGTGGATCGCGAGCGTCCGGTAGCCGCCACGCTTGAACCAGCCGGCGAGCGACGGGTATGCGCGGCGCAGGAATGCATACGGATAGAAGCGTGCATAACCGAGTAACGCGGACGCAATGCCCGTCAGCACCGCGAACTCCGTACGCATCGTATTCGCGCCCCATGCCGGAACCGTCAGCGCGCCGTGCGCGACGGCTTCGCGCCGCGCGCGGTCGAATGCCGACATCAGCGTCGGCCTGACCGCCGACGTCGCGCGGCGGACGTCGAAGAACGACTCGCTCTGGATCACGATCACGTCGGGTTTGCGCCGTGGGGCGCCCACCGCGTACGGGCTGCGTTGGGCCACCGCATCGAAGGTGCGGAACGTCGTGCTCCGCATCCCGTTGAGCAGGTACGCGACGAATACTGCGAAGAAACCGTGCCGTCGCTGGTCGTCGAACGCATCGAGCGTCAGTGGTACGCATGCGGCGACCCGGCGCGCCGCGACGACGCACACGAGCGCGCCGATCGCCGCCACCACGCGCGGCACGGCAGCGGGACGATCGAGCAGGCATCCGGCCACGAGCAGTGCGACGCCGATTGCGATCGCCACGACCTTCCCGATGCTGAGAAACGGCAGATACAGCCGCGGATGCGCGAACAACTGGCTGAACAGGCTGAGATCAGTGAACACGAACGGTTCGCGGAGCGACTCGTACTTCGCATTGCTGACCGCCGCGAGCAGCGCGACCAGCGCGGCGGCGACACAGGCCGAGAACACCGGTCGCGCGGTGATCGTGTACACGCATGCACCCACGTACGACACGGAAATGAGATGCAGGAGAACGGCCCACGGGGATCTGCGCAGCGGCGCGCGCGGGACCGCGACGGCGTCCAGGGCGAACGACGCGACAAGCGTCGCGACGAAAACGATTGCGTGGACGCCGGCCATGCTAGCGCCCCTCGCGCGGCAGATACGAGAGCTTTCCGAGAATGGCGTCCGCCAGCGCGGCGGGCAGCAGCGTCAGCAAGCGCATTCCGAGCACGAGCATGCCCGGAAAGGCGATTTCCGCACGCCCCGCATCGAGCTTGCGCCGGATATGGCGCGCGGCGCGATCCGCCGACCACATGAGCCGCTTGTCGCCCGGGAACACGTCGCTCATCGCGGTCTTCACAAAGCCGGGCAGGATGACCGACATCCGGATGCCGTCGCGCGCGAGCACGGGCCGCACCGAATCGCCGTACGCCTTGATCGCCGCCTTGCTCGCGCAATAGGCCGGCGAAATCGCCATCCCGCGCAGCGCCGCGATCGAACTGACCATCGCGATCTGGCCATGGTGGCGGGTCCGCATGCGCGCGATCACCGGCAGGACCGCATGCAGCGCGCCGTACAGGTTCGTGTCGATCACGGCGGTGGTGCGGTCGAGTTCCTCCCAGTCGTCGGCATGCGCCAATGTACTCGCGACGCCCGCGTTCGCGATCAGCAGATCGATCGGATGCGCGTCGTCGAACGCGTCGAGCCAGGTTCGCATCGCTTCGGCGTCGCAGACGTCGACCCGCCCCGTCTCGATGACGGCGCCGCGCGCGCGGCACGCGGCTGCGACGTCGGCAAGGCGCGCGTCATCGCGACCGATGAGCCCCATCACGACGCCGGGCGATGCGTAGCGCAGCGCAAGCGCGCGCCCGATCCCGGCGCTCGCGCCGGTGATCACGATGTGCCGCGACTCACGTGACGGCATCGCTCACCTCCATGCGTGTTGCTTCCAGTCGTCGCACGGACCCTGCCACCGCCATGTCGATCCCCTTGTGGGTATAGAAATCCCCGTTGATCTGCGTGTGGTAGATCACGTAATCCAGAAAGGCCTGAAACAGTCTTTCATCCGGTGGCCCTGCATGCCGCCAGAAGGTATCCAGCCCACCTTGCCACGTCAGGCCCGGCATGTCATAGATGGCGTTACCCAATGCAACGAGCGGGCAATGATGGTAGAGCGCCGACATCCCGGTCGTACTGTTGACGAGCACCACGCCACGCGTATGGTCGAGCAAGGTCGGCAGATGGCCGGCATCGATGAACATTACGCGATCGGCGATGCCGAGTTCGCGCGAGAGGCGGCTCACGTGGCCGCGATAGTCGAAATGCCCCGTGTCGAGCGGATGGTTCTTCACCACGAGGTCGTGCCCGGCGGGCGCATTGAGCGCGAACGAGCGCAGCACGACATCGATCGATTCGCGCACGCTGTTGAATGGCGAGTGGTGGACGATCTGCGCATCCGCGTTGACCTGGAGCGGCAGCAGGTAATACGGCCGCTTGCCGGCAATCAGCCGGCGCGAGACGCGCTCCGCTTCGCGGTCGTACAGCGGTTGCCGGATCGCACGCGCCGCGAGTCCTGCGTATTCGACGAAACCGTTACGCGGACGGTGGCTGCGATAGTTCGGAAAGCGCGCCTGGTGCAGCGTGTTCGAGGCCCGGTAGCGGATGTCGTGAAACGCGCGCACCGACAGCTTGTAGCCGGTCGGGCGCCCAAGGTCGCGCGGCGGCGTCGAGTCGCGCTGCGACAGATACCACGACGGATCGCGCGGCAGCAGCGACCGGCCGTTCACGCCATGCTGTTCAAGCGTCAGCCAGTGCGGCCGGACGTAGCCTTCTTCGAACACGTGTACGGTGGCGCCCTGATCACGTGCAGCGGGGTGCACGGGGCGATGGATCGTCCGACAGTCGCCGAACAGGATCACGTCGGTCACGCTGTCAGCGCGCAGCAGATCCGCATACCACTTGGCCAACTCGCCCGCTGACCCCGTGTAATCGCACGACATGCCATTTCCGGCATAGACCAGGTCCCCTCCGCAAAAATTCACCCTGCGAGCACGATGCCCACGGCTTCGCAAGGCATCGGCCAGCCGGCTAAAGAACGGCGATGCCGTGCCTTGCAGCACGAGAAATGAGCGTCGCATTATTAATATGATTAAACATTTTCAATATTTTTACGCATTCTCCCGGAATTGCGCCCCGAATGCGTCGACCGCTGATTTAAAATCAGCGCCTTGCCTGTATTTTTGACCCCGGATTTATAGGTAAAAGATTGTATCGCTTTCAGATACCCTGCTACAACCGCCAATCCGAGAAAAACGCGACACCCGAATGGCCGCGTCAGCATGACCGGTTACCGCCCGCCACCCCGGCCGAACCGTAAAATCGGCCGGCCACGGATCCGGCACCATTCGCTAAAGCTTGGCGAGCAAGCGCTGAAGTCCCATGTAGAGGGATTTTCCGGCCGTGACCCGGTACTCGGCATAAGTGGTAAGCAACCACATTTTCATTTTGCCTAGCTGCTGCACCGCCCAATTGCGCTTCAACCGTCCCTGCCCCGTCGCCTGCCGCTGCGCGTGAAGCAGCGCGATCGCGCGTTGCGCGTCGATCGCCATCCGTGAAACCGGGTGCACATAGCGCGGATAGCGCAGCAGCGTGCCCGCGACCAGTTCGTCGAGCGTCACACGGCGGCGACGCCGGGACCAGACCGGATGCGCGCTCGGCACATCACCGGCAGCCTGCGTTTGCACGCTCGACGACACGCTCGCAAAAACATCGCGCGTGAGCCCCCACCCTGCATAAAACGGCGCACCATAGCAGACGACGCGCTTGCCGCGCAGCAGCGCCTCGAAACCTGCCAGCGACGTCATCGTGTGCACCTCGTCCACCTGCTCGAGACACGCGATGACATCCGCATCGGGTGCGACGACGTCGGCAAGCCGTTTTGCCTTCTGCAGCGGGACTGCGCCCGCCCGGTTGCCGCTAACCACGTCCGGGTGTGGTTTGAAGACGATGAAGGCATCGGGGTGCGCCGCACGCACGGCCGAAAGCAATTCCAGATTCGTGGAAATCCACGGCGATCCCGTGCGAATCGACGCATCGTCCTCGACCTGGCCCGGTACCAGGATCACCGTTGCGGGCCGCGGCGTCGGCAGCGCGACGCCGCCCTCGCCAACGTTGTACTTACCGAGGCGCGAGTCGACCAATGCGGCGCGCACCGCGCCCGCTTCCTCCCGTTCACCGTCGTCGAACTCCGCCTGCTCGAGAATCGATTCCAGCCGCGACGGCGTGCGCGGATCGAAATAGATGCCGAGATCGTCGATCACGAGCGACAGCGGTGCGATCAGGTTCGAGCCGAGACCGACCGATCGGATGAAGCCGTCCTCCATACGCAGCACCGGCAAATTCAGCTCGCGAGCGACGGCCGCTACCTCGGGATGCCGCGCGCCCCATAACACGACGGAGCGTGACGGGTCGGGCGGAAGACGCCGCAACGCTTCCGGGCTAGCAACGAAGCGCACGCGCGCACCGCCCTGCCGCAGGAAAGGCGCGACGACGCTGCGCTTCCACAGGCTCAGGCTGACGCATACCAGTTCGCCGTGCGAAACGGTGTTCATGCGACGCTGTTTTGCGAGATGCGCGATCACGTCGAAGATGGTGCCGCGTTTACCGGTTTCGGGATTCACGTATCGGCAGTACTGCAGGTACGCGGCGTGGAACAGCTGAACCAGTGTTGCGCTACCACGGCGTTCCGCCAGCGCAGGCGCAGCCGGATGCCGATCGTCGGTCAAGCCCCAGCCGGCATACCACGGAAGCCCGAACGTCACTACGGGCTTGCCGCACATGAGCGCCTCGAAGCCCATCTGCGACGACACCGCGTAGACCTTGCCGACACGGTTCAGCAGCGATGGCGGGCTGACATCGAGCGGCAGCAGCCGGGCTCGCGAATCGGCGATCGCATCGTCGACGAGATAGCCTGCCTTCTTGCCGCACGTCACGTCCGGGTGCGTCTTGATCCAGACGGGCTTATCCGGATTTTCGGCGAGCGCGGTGGCCAGCATCGCGCGAAACGACGATTCGTCGGCGCCGCCGAGGCGAACCGCGACGTCGCCGCGCGTCTGGTCGATGACGAGAACGGCGTCGTCGCGCCAGTCTTCCGGCGGCACGAAGTCGGGCGCGTGGTTGTACTTGGACAGGCCGTGGCGGACGATCAGGGACATCGCGCGGCGGGCCGCGGCGCTGGCATCCGCGGATTCACGGCCAGCTGCGGCCGATTCCTTGACGAGTGCTTCGAGACGGGATGGGCGGCCTGCGTCGTAGTAGATGCCGAGGTCGTCGATGACGACAGAGAATGCGTCGCCGCCCTGCACGCCGAGCGACACCGAGCGCAGGAAGCCGTCCTCGATGCGCAGCACGTCGACGCCGGCGCGTTCTGCCCAGGCCTGCGCACGCTGGCCGCTTTCGCGAAGACCCCAGCCGAGCACGCCGGAAACGCCGGACAGTTGCCAAGGCAAGCGGCAGCTCACGACGCCGTCGAGCCACGGGTTCGTGCCGAGCCACGTCCACAGGCCGACACTTGGGAACGGAACGGCCCAGCGCAGCGGCCGGCTCACGGGCGCACCTCGTCCCGCTCAGTCGCCGTCAGCCCAGCGCGGCGTGCGGCCGGCGCGCGAAACAGCGCTTTCAATTGCCGCGCGAGACAGCGCGCGTACGGCGCGCGTGCGTAATGATGGTCGAAGCGGCGGCGATGGCGCCAAGACTGCTTCACGAGGCCGTCCGGACCTAGTGCATCCGGGCTCGAGTCTAGGTACGGCACGTCGTGCGCTTCGCAAAATGCACGGACGCGGGAATTGAATTCGAGCGCCAGTCCCGTCCGTTCCAGCTGGGAAGCCGATACGTGCTGGCGTACGGCTGCCGTTTCGTCGCCTGGCGCGGCCTGATCGGCGAGGGTCGGCAATGGGGCACTCAGTACCGCAACGCGATGCGAGGCAGCAACTTCGGCGATGAAGTCGCAGTAGTTGCGGATTGCTTCGTCGAGCAGTTCCGGAATCGGATTCGATCGGAACTCGACCAGTTTCCACAGCGAGTACGCGGTATCGACCTCTCCAAGGTTGAGCAATACCCAGTCGTGGCGCGATGATGCCAAGCGATCAGTAAAACGGAGCAGCGCCGACGTGATCGAATTCCGGTTTTCGATGCCGATCGCCGTTGCGCCGGGCACGTATTCGATGTCGAAGTGCACGCGCGGGAGCAATACAGCGAACCAGGCGTGTTCGAACACGCGAACGTGTGAATCTCCCAGAACCAGTACGCTTCTTGGCAGGCGTGCTTGGAAATTCCTAGCGATGAACCCCCATGCACAATGCAAATATTTAATGTGCATCGAGCGGGTATCCGGGCTCATTGGCCCACCACCTCGGCAATCTGCCGCAATCGATGTGCCCATGTATGATGACCAGCTACAAATTCGGCACCCGCGCGGGCCCGCTCAAGATCCTCAGCGGACGGCCCGTGCCGCAGGCGAGCAAACAATTCATGTGCCTCACTGGCGCTACGAACGACGTGGCAATATTCCGCGAACATCGCATCGACCGATACTGCGGGAGTTGTAACTGCAATGCCGCCGCATCCGAGTATCTCGACCAAGCGTCGTGAAAACATGGTTGGCGAGTCTTCGACGGTATTCACGTTCAGCGAGACCAGGTAGTCTCGATACAGACACGCCGTCGCCTCATGCGATATAGCACGCTTCACGTCAAGACCAGGTAATGAAGGGAAGCGATAATGCGCTGCTTTTCGATTCGAATTCCGGTCGATAACAGTCAGACCAAGCCCGCTATTACACGCCGCACCAAACAGCTTATCCTGCCACTCACGTCGACGCGGATGGTTTTCACTACTATAGCTTCCGACGAAATTCGCTCGACTGTATCTGAAATTGAAACCCGTGAAACCATGCGTCTTCGGCTGGATCGCAAACATCATCGGATGAACAGATGCGCGCTCCCCCATAATCTTCTTATAACGCGGAATTGCATTAGCATCGACTGTAAAGACATGATCGAACAATTTTGCGCTTTCGATGAATCGATCGAAGTGAACGGAATCCTCCTTATTCCAAAAAACAGTCGGAATCCCACGATCGCGCGCAGTCGACACAAGTTTCACGAGCGCCTGATTCGTCCGCCCCGGGTGGCTAGGATAAGACGCAATTTTATATTTCCATGAATCGCGAGGCCCCGACCAAGCAGACTCGACCAGCAAGAATTCTGGGCGACGCAACCACAACCGCCACCACGAGTCTCTCGGACCCAATTGGATAACTCTGCAATCGAAGTTGAGACTCGCCGCTGTCAGCGCATCTGCAACTAATCCAATGGTCGGCAACGCTTTCAACTTCAATCCCTCAAAAATACTATTGCAGAAATATTAAATTACAATCGGCGCCTTACACACGCACCTTGACATCACACCAATTTTTCCAGAATCAAGATGCCATCCCTCGGATTTCCGCCCCCGCATTCGAGCGCAAAAAAGGCGAGAGCACGCAATCGCCCCCCTTTAAATGCCGTTTCGAAGCCTTCCTTAGGAACTGGATTTCCCTTAAATCGTTTCATCAGATATCCAGCAATTTCCGGGCTTTCTTCTTGCGTCACCGAACACGGGAACGGCACGGCGAAGTACGTACCGACCGGGTGCCGCTCGGCAAGTTCGCCGATCTCTTTTGAGAAAAATCGAATAAATTCATCCAGTTTTGGGGGGGCTAAGTTAACGCAAGCGCCCCCAAGCATCGCCTCTATTCGAGATGCGGCAGCTTCCGGCAACACTTTCTCGAACACGAAATCTCTTTTTTCAAGTTTTCTTTTGTGTCGGCTGGAGTTCCCTCTGGCTTCTACATTGACATCGACCCTTTCCCGATTTTTCCGAGGGAACGCCCCTCCCCCACACAACACGCTATCATAAACCGCAACATCAATCGCACGAAACCCAACACTACCCTTAAATACATCAATACCAGCCCTGCCACTTCCAATATATAGATAGTTGATCGCCCTAACCCACGGATAATTGGAAATTACCCCATCCACAACATTAAATACATTCAAATTCATTACGCCATTTTTCACATGGTCTTTATGGCATAGAATTTGATTTATTTGCGCAAATTCACCAAAAATCAACACCGTTATGTACGAGACAAGCCTCCCGTCGAGAAACACACCAAAGAATTTCTCCGTGTGATACTGACACCCAACGGGGCTCGGGCTCAAGACATATTGCGGCGGATTTGAATAATAGTATTCAGGGATCGGCCTCCCTTGTCGCATTGGATCCGAAGTGCGAATCGCCACAATATCCGCCTCGTATCCTTCGGGGGCAACTTCCGAAAAGACATACCCCATACGCTTCGCCTTACGAAGCATGTTCCTGGATTTATCTCCGATCTCAAACAGATAGTCATCCGTGGTTTGCGGGATCACCAAGAACGCGGGCGCAGAATTTTGCAAATTAGCCGGGATTAACTCGCCGAACTCACTCGAGATATAAATATCACGCCGACCAAAATTTGCCTTCTTGTGTCTTTGCGCGACGGCATCCATGGACCGAAGCCATTTCTCGCAATGAGAAATGCAATGTGCGCCGCACTTATGTCTTCTCAGCAAGAAATTCACTGCCGGATAATTACCCGGTCTTACGTCTATCGCCTGAGTTACGGCTTCGCGTGAAGCGACGAGCCTCTCAGAATTAAATTTTGCGACATCAGACTCGATTTGAAAATCTTCGAGTACAACTGGCCCATCAAAATTCCAAATCTGGAATTTTATCGACTCCACCCTCTCGTCGATTTCAAAATCGACAAGCAGCCTCCCATCCCGAACAAATTCACTTAAATATTTGTAGTATCCGATTCGTGACTTAACATAGCCCATATTGGCTACACTGGTCTCATCAAGGGCGCCACCGCCCAGAATCAGGATAAAATTTCGATCTCCGGACAAATCACCCAGGAATCTAGCACTCAGTTTGATCGCTGCCCGCGACGCCGCACGCACTCGAATTTCAACATCTGAATGTGGACGTCGCAAAATTATCCGATCCACCCGTCCGCTGGCAATCCATTGGGATGGCGAACGGACGAAATGTCGAGAGATATTACGCCACATCAACAAGAGGAACCGTACCGCATGTAGCATCATATATCGTCAAACCTTTAATGAGTCGGACCATTCACCACAACCCCAAGCCTGTCTACCACACATTTATCGAAAATATGAATTACTGCTGCAACAACGAATTACCCTCTCTTGAGGTCGCGACATTCTTCAGCGCCTTCAATCCGATCACATCTCAATACGTCGACAGCAATCTCTGAATTTCGAAACAAACTCTGACATCGAAGTGGAGTCGGTCGCACTCTCAACTCTCTCGATATGATCACCAACAGGCAATCCATTTCCGAGCGAAACGATGGCACCCTTAATTTCCACTGTCATCGCCGGAAGATTTGCGCCGCTGCGGGCACTCCAATCAGAGTTAAATGGAAACTCGCAACCTTCGGTGCCAGTTGAACTCGGCAAATCGATTTCGCGCAGCGCTCTCTCTCCGAATATCCGCTCAACCTCCGCCCGATAGTTCCCGAGCCATTCCTTGTTATCCAACAATCCCTTCCTACGACTCAACCCACGCTTAAAAATCAAACACTCATATGTCGGACTCTTTTTCCCGAGCTCCGCCATTGGAATAAATGTATCGACCAGATCGAAATCAAAAATATGCGCCAGCAGTGAGACTTCGCGACGATTAAACAAATGGCGCACGCCCGTAGTAACCACACCATATTCCCTACGCATCAGCATCGAGAATTTACTCGCAAACACCTCCGATACCGCGGACCGATTCTTATTTTTTACCGCGGCATCCAAACGCAAATCATCAAAACCCTCGGTTTGAACAACAAGCAAGAGGCGACCTTCGTGTTCAACACATCGATTCGCCAGCTTGAACAACGAAATTGGGTCCAAATAATTAAATGAACCGCAGACCACAAAATCCACGCCACCGAAAGAATTCAATTCGTTATCACGAAGAGCAAGCAAATTTCTTTCATCAACAACGATATTGTCATTACAAGACAACTCCTTCGTCACATCGCGCAAGCTTCCAGCAAAAAATGCGTTTGTCTCATTTAAAGTTAGCTTTACATCCCCGCCAGAAAGCGCAAACCCGATCGACCAATTTCCAAAACCAGACCTTACATCCAATATTTTTTTTGGCTTAAATGGAAAAAGCCTTCTGCTTATTTGGACGCAATTCCGAACGCTCTCAGATTCAAATTTCGGAACAAGATATGACTCAAATCCACCGATCTGTTTGGCGTATTTAGATACATCATCTCGCCATTTGGAAACCATCGACTCAGCACCATTCACCAGATTCTTCAATGGCTGATTTAAGACGGACACCTCCCGATCAACACGATCATCAATCAGCGCCTGTTCGGCGGTCACGCACACAAATCCGCCGTTACTGATTGCATACTCCACGCATTGAATTAAATTATCAATGCCCCCATCAGACCACCGCGGCGGGTGAGCTTGCACGATAATTGATTGGTCAGCCCCGGCGCGCGCCAGTCGCTCATGAAAGGCCATTAGGTTCGGCTGCCCATCAGCAAATACATTGTATTCCGGCGTAAACTGTCGATACCCAGGAAAATCAACCTCATAAACGAAGTAATTTTCGAATCGCTGGCGCACCTCGAACAATGCCGCATCATTGAATTTATTGTAGGGAAATCCAAATCCACAAGCATCGATATTAAGAGTGTCACGAATTGCCTCGTGCCCCCTTACGAGATCATCGAGCAACTGAGCAATCGTCGCATTGTCGTATCGAATATGAGAAAATCCGTGATTCCAGATCTCCACCATTCCCAACTCGATTCCTGTCCGCAGGATCAAGATCAGCTCGGCTGGAGCATTAAACAAATGACGCCCGATTGTGCCAATTGAAATCGGGATTTTCTTATAGAGCGCCCAAGAGACGATGTCAAACGTCGGTTTGTGTGAATCGTGCCCAATATCATCGAGCTTTAGAATCATTTTTCTCATCAACCACCCCCAATTTTCTGACCAATTATCATGTGAATTCGCACATGAAATCTCGTCGCACCGCGATCCATCCAGCAACCAGCCGCCCTTTCGTCACCCGTCATCATAAAACTGATGGCCCCATATCAATCTAACGACGAATTTCACACCAAGTAACGAAAATACATTATTGCGCGATTACGCCCAGCTCCTTATCAAGCACAATATTTAGCGAAGATTGTCGACGCACACGCCCAGCGGCGCTTTCGCTTGCGAGCAAGAATTGGTCTGGATTATTATGCAATCTTTCAATGCCTCCAGAAAGACCGACCGCACTTTCAGACTCCGCCAAAATTGCGCAGTTACCATCAGTGAATTCAGGAATCGCTGCGACAGCATTTGTCACTGGCACCAAACCTGACGCCATCGCCTCATCACGAGATACTCCTTGCGTGTCCATGCGTGATGGGCAGAGAAAGATCCCATACTCTTTATGGAGCGCCGCGATCTCTGGTTGACTCAGAAACCGCCTCTGAATCTCGACGTTCTCGAATGCTCTGAGCGGCTCCAGCGTCTCGTCAAACAACGGCCCGTCGCCGACAAATAGGAATTTCATTTTCTTGAAAAATGATTTCTTTGACAGGTCAAGAACGGCCTTCACGCTCAGATCATTCGCATACACACGAGATGCATACGGGCGAATCGACAAAACTTTCATACGTTGCTCAGCGTCTTTAGGGACATAATCGAACATCCCGACATCAATTGGGTTATGGATGACACTGTACTTTTCCTTCGGCAACGTAATCGCAAGGTCTTCCATGGCCGTATCGGCCAGATATTGCGACACGAATACTAAATGCATCGATGGCGGCATGGATTCGAGAACACGGCGCCAAAACACATTTCGCTGCTCCCCCTTTGCCATTGCCGCATTACGTGCCTCTGCATTGTCATAAAGGAATGCCCGACGATGAAAGCTCTGAATATCAGCACCATGTAACCACACAACAATTTTGAGTTGGTCGGCATAACGCTGCAGCACGTTCCACATCGACTCATCGAGAAAATGCACAAGCACCGAGCGGTATTGGCCCGTCTCAAGCAATCGATTCAAGACGTCAGCACCACCCGTCATAACATCGGTATTTTCGAACTCTTGATATTCCGCCATTTGGTCTGCACGGAAGCGGAAGACATCGCAGCGAACACCGCGAGCTCGATAAGCTCTCACTCGACTATGTACGAATCCATTCCGATATAGATCGTCATACGATGGATAGTGGTTCGTCAGTACAAGGTGCCGACCTTGTGCAAACACGTCTGCCGGCAGGAGTGAACGATGACCGAGGAGCAACGATTGGACTCGCGCCGAACCGCTTGCATAGACACGCAGGCCGATTCGCAGATACGCAGTGTCCGCAGGCAGTTCAATATCCTGATTGCGATTCGCCGGTTTGACCACATGGCCAATACGCCCTTTCTTGCCATCGAGGAACAGCACGACGATCTGAAGGTTCAAGCCCGGTGAGACCTCCAGATGGAACTTCAAATGTCCATCACTAACGGAGAGTTCTGACGGTTCGAAATCGCGGTTCGCATACCAGTACTCGTGGGTTCCATCCGACAATGTCGAGTCGACTTCCAGGCATCCGCCACGCTCAACCATCGAGACACGACTATCTGCAGGCGGCTTCGTTAATAGCGATGCCAAGTCGCCTCCCCGAAGTTGAGGAAGTGCCGTGCTGTCCACTTGCTCTGGCTCTATAGCTTCCGCGCGCATCTGCATTTCGGCCAACGTCAGTCCCTGATTAGGCAAATCAGCGTCGTCGACGAATGCACGGCTAGCGTCATCGAGCGCGACGCCACTCCTACAGTAATTGAACTCGTCTATCGCAAAACTAGCATCGTCTGTGAACTGCGCGGTATATAACTCTCTCACCCAGTCGCGAAGTGTCACACTCGATAATGTATCGAGACGTGCCATACCCGCTCGTGCCGCGATGGCCTTAACAGGTGTATAGGCTGCATTGCCTTGAGTAAGCGACAGACCTTTATTGTTCGACCACACGTACTGTGCAACCTTGCCAATCGCATGCGCATTCGAGTAACGCGTAGCAAGTGCAAGATCCGTTAGATAATTTTCACCATAATGATCATCTGCGACCATAACGGATAGCCATGCAGTGGGTGACGCAAGCGCAGGCAATGTAATGGTGTCCGATTCAATCGCAGACAGCACACGTACTGCACTTCCCTCCACCCCCGAGGGGCTGAACTGATCAGGCACGACAAGTATCAAGGTCTTGTGCTTGTACCGCTGCCGCGCAAATGCCTGCAGGAGACGATCCGCCTGCAATTGATCTTTCGCGTAACCAGTCACTACGATCTGTGGCAGCAGAGATGGCAGAGTTTCGCCACTGACTTTCGATATCATGTATGCGAGCCGATCCTGATACGTATGCTCGCTCATTACTTTTCGCAATGCACCCAATCGCAGTTTTCGCACCCCGACATCATCTCCCGCGAGCGATTCTAGTCGGCGGCGAATTTCCAAACCGCTATCACTTGTGACAACCAGGTCCCCGAACATCAAGCGAACGCCTCTCGAGAAATTACTCACCGTGATCGTGTTGGACGCCAGTAGCTCATAAACACGGCGCGCGAACATCGATTGCGATTGCTTGATCGAGTTCAGATTGATTGCGAACTTATATCCCTTGTACGCCTTGTCAATTTCGGAATACGGAAGATTTCCGACAATAAATGGCTGATATTCAATAGGAAACTTATAATTAGGATCGTCTTTTCCGTAATTTCTGTCGTAAATTTCCAACGGCCGATATTCTGGCAAATTGACGATGAAATTCCCGAGATCGCGCGTACGCTCAGGGTAACGGGAATAGTACGCACCTGCGAAACAGAAAGCATCTTTCCGCTCGTACTTCTCGATTGGATTATTGACGAGCGGCTGCGCGGCAAACGGCAGAAAATAGACCCGATCATGCCCCAGCGCGGATTTATATCGATGAATACAATCGATATCCGTCGTGAAGATGAAGTCAAAGAGTTTCGCTGTAGACAAAAATGTCTCGAAATGGACGGGATCTTCCTTGTTCCAGAATATTGTCGGAATTTTATGATCGCGACACCACTCGACGATGTTGACGACCTCTTGGCTCTTGTGGCCGACCTTGCTGCCCCACAGATCGTCCTTTCCTCGCCAAGCCGATTCGATGAACAGCATATCCGGATTGAACGCACTCAACTCACTTTGCCAATGTGTCGGCGTAAGCTGCAGCAAATTGCATTCCGGATCGTAGGATCCGAAAGTAAACTCGTCCATGATCGCCGCGACCTTGAGCAGCTTCATGCGATGTATCAACTGTTGACCGTTGTCGTCGTGTAGCCCCTGCAATCGAGCTCGCGCCGCGTCAGCCACGCGCTCGACGGCTTCGATCCGGTTGGGAGCCGTGACGGCAATCGCGACTGATTTCACTTCGGTCGATTTTGGCCCCTTGGCAATTCGCTCATCGCGCCGCTGCTTGGCCAATTTGTGAATTGTCCACAGCTTGACAGGTAGCGCCACAAATTCGCGCCAGGATTTGGTGCCAAATATCAACGCATGTCCCAACTGAAAGGACAGCGTATTCTTTGTTCGGAGAACTTGCTGATTTGCCGCAACGACCTGTTGTCGCAAGCGCTCGACCTGCACATTTGCTTCCGTCAGCGCCACCTTGTGACGGACGGCATCCAACTTGATCCGCTCATGCGCTGCAGAACTTGCTTTGCTCTCCGAGCGCAGAACCGAGAGCGTCGATTTGAGTTCCTGACGCTCTGCCTCATGGTCCGTATGCGCCACTTCCAGCGTGCCGAGTTTTTTCTTGAGCTCTGAAAGACTATTCGCGTGTTGTAGTTCTTGCTGCTTCGCCGAGTCTCGCACGGCGTCCATTTCTTCAGCAAGGCGACTGACTTTCTCACTTCGCCGCGCGAGCTCCGTCTCGAGAATCTTCACGTCCTCTGTCAGATGGTCGATTTGCTCGGAACGAGCACGTCCCGTCGACTCGAGCAGATCAATCTCAGCCTCGGCATCCGCTCGGAACTGTTGAAACTCCGCGCCTTCCTGCTTGCGCAATGCATTCAATTCATCCAACGCCGCCGTGAGCTTGGTTACATCGCGATTTAGTTGAATCTCATCGTCTGCTCGGCGTGCGAGTTGCACTTCCAAGGCCGTGTTTTTGTCACACACAACTTCGTGGGCGTGACGCAACTGTTGGGTTTCAGCGCTCAATTGCTCGATGACCTTGGTCTGCGCTGTTCGCTCTGCCTGCAACTCAGCGAGTTGAGCACCATATTGGCCACACTCGAGCCGCAGTGAATCCAGTTCTTTAACGTGTTGGCTCTCCATACGAGCCAAGGACGCATTCAACGCTTCGATTTCTGCGGTCAGCCGTATAATTTCGCTCGACTGGCTTCCGCTCGAATTTCTCAGCGTGGCAATTTCGGCCGTCAGCAGCGCGCGCTCGCGTTCGTTTTCCGCGGCCGTGACTAATTGGGCCGCCCGCTGCTCGGTCAATTCGGCTGAAAGTTTCTCTGATCGCGCTGCAAGATTTGCCTGTTTGGCGTGTAGCGTTGCTAATTGCTTCTGCACGCGATCGCGATCGGCCTGGACTCGGCTCAACTCCGCTTGAAGTGACAGCGCCTGCATTTCGAGGACGCGGCCATCACTTACAGCACCATGGAAGTTTACCAGTGCCTCTTCGAGGCGACGCCGAACCTCGGCCGTTTCCTCTTGCAGTCTTCCTTGTTCCGCTCCAGTACGGGCCTGCAGTTCGGCCCCCCACTGCTGCCAGTCGTCGAGGCGGGCCTTTGCGTCCGCGTCTGCCTGCGTCGCAAGCGCGCGGCTGATAGACAACTCTCGTTCGGTTTCGGTCAAACGCTGCCCTGACTCGGAAGCAGCGTCCTGCGCCTCGCTCAGTTCGTGACGCGCAATCTCCAGTGCAGCCAGATTCGCATCCATTTGTGCCTTCAGACCGGCAACGCGCTCCTCGGCATTGCGATGATCAACATTCACTGCGTCAAATCGCAGTTTTACGTTGACCAGATCAGTTTCGAGCGCGACCTTCGTCGCAGCCATATCGCTAATCTGCAACTTGTATTGTGCGACCTGCTCCGTCACAAAACGATACTTCTTATTCGCCTCGTCGAGCTTCTTCTGCGTCTCTTTTAATTGAAACGCGGTCTGATAAATACCGCGTGCTATCGCTGTATGAAGACGGGAAAAACGCAGGTCGAGTGGAGCCTGCTCGTTCGGAACGAATAGATGTGTTGGCGTCGCGTTGAAGGTTTCCCAATAGCAATAGCCAAGCTCGGCCAAGTACTCGGCCACCTTCGAAAAATGCTCTTCGTCAACGCACTCTACATAGATCAACGGGCGGTTGCGTTCCAAAAGCTTGATCGCACCATGCAGGACATCGAACTCCATGCCTTCGACGTCGATCTTGATCAACTTGACGGGTTGGTCGAAGGCGAGCGAGTCGAGCGAGACGATCTCGATATCCCCCTGTCCAACCTCCACGGACTGCGCGCCGAGATTGTCGACGTACAGTTCAGCAAATCGCCCCTTTCCGCGTTCAGCACCAACAGCACATTGCTTTACAGTCAGGCGCTCGCTGGCGTCGTTCTCATCGGCGCTCAGGCGTAGCGCAGCACAAAGTTCCGCGTTCGGTTCGAACGCGACAACTTTGCTACCACGCACCATGGCCATATAGAGTGCGTGGTTTCCGATATTCGCACCAATGTCGAGAACCAACTCCCCCGGCTGCACACGCGAGGCCATATCCTCTAGCATGGCGAGCTCGTAGGGTTTGCCTTCTGTATTGATCTTTCCCTGGATATAGTCAGTCTGAGCGTGAGGAAGCAGTATCCTGTAAAACGTGTTTTCGACATGCAGTTCACAGTAGCTGTCGTCTGATTCGACGTTCACGCTCATACCGACTTCCTTACCTCTTTTAGTTTAAATTCGCCTTTCCACCAAGTTTGGCGGACAGCCACATGCCCATCTCAGGACCAGATGCCCTTTGCATCGACCAGCCGCTGATCCGTACGCAGGGCGGGTTTGACCTCCTTGAAGCACGCATGATCGACAAGCATGACGAGCACATCCGCTTGCCTTAGCGCCTCATCTCGATCGACCAATTGCACGCCACTCGCGCCCAGTTCACTCGGGATCGTTTGCACGTGGGGCTCGACAGCGATGACTTGCCCCGGATAGGCGTCTGCGAGCTTTTGTGTGATGCCAAGAGACGGGCTTTCACGCAAATCGTCGATATTTGGTTTGAATGCGAGTCCAAAGCAAGCAATCTTGATATTTCGTTGCAATTTTCCGGCAGTACAGAGCGACTCGATCCCTGCCCGAACCTTGTTGATCACCCAACGTGGTTTAGCATCGTTAACCTCTCGCGCCTGTCGAATCAATCGCGCCTGATCAGGGGTCTTGTTGACGATGAACCAAGGATCAACCGCGATGCAGTGGCCGCCAACCCCAGGGCCCGGTTGCAGGATGTTGACCCGCGGATGATGGTTCGCGATGTTGATCAGTTCCCAGACGTTGATATTGAGCTTGTCACAGATGAGCGAGAGCTCATTTGCAAAAGCAATATTGACATCCCGGAAGGCATTTTCCGTTAGCTTCGACATCTCGGCGGTGCGAGCATCCGTAATATGAAGTTGACCGTCAACGAAGGTCCGGTAAACCTCTTGCGCGCGTACGGCGGAAACACTGTTGATACCGCCAATGACGCGATCATTCTCGATCAATTCCCGGATGACGTGGCCGGGCAGTACCCGTTCCGGGCAATAGGCAACGTATACATCACATTCGTCCCGATCCTTGCTCGGGAATACGAGATCCGGACGCGCTTTCGCCAGCCATTCGACCATTTGCTCCGTCGTGCCGACAGGTGATGTCGACTCCAGAATCACGATGTCGCCCTTCTTGAGAACCGGCGCGATCGATTCGCTCGCGGCCTTCACATACGATAGATCCGGCTCGAAATTGCCATGAAAAGGCGTCGGCACGGCAATCATGAAAGCGTCTGCGGCTTCCGGTTGCGTGGTCGCACGCAGCCACCCTTCCGTAACGGCTGCGTGGACGACGATGTCGAGTTCCGGCTCGACGATATGAATTTCGCCTCGGTTAATCGTATCGACGGCGTGCTGGTCGATATCGACGCCGATTACCTTGATCTTTCGCGAAGCGAGCACTGCTGCGGTCGGCAAACCGATGTAGCCCAGCCCGATGACCGAGATAGTTTGGATGGGGTGTTTCACGGAACGTCCTTGATGATCTGTTGGGCGTGCGGCAAGCCATCGTCTCCTGGCCAGTAGCGGATAGATAGACAAGCCGTGCGCTCTGCTATTGCGAGTTCAACCAGCGACAGTCTGCACGACTCCAAACGCCATCGATGTCGACCAATTCCCACGTTGATTGTCGTTGCCGCCTGCGAGTTGCTTAACAATGCGCTCACACGCTCGTCCATCCCCATAAGGATTGTGCGCACGCGCCATTTCTTCGTAACGCACGGGGTCGTCCAGCAGTTCGCGACAGGCCGCAACGATCCGATGGCTGTCCGCGCCGACCAAACGCACCGTGCCTGCAGCAACGGCTTCAGGTCGCTCCGTCGTATCACGCATGACGAGTACGGGTTTGCCAAGCGACGGCGCTTCCTCCTGAATCCCGCCCGAATCGGTCAGGATTATTGTCGAGCGCGACATCAGATAGACAAATGGAAGGTATTCCTGGGGATTCAGCAAGTGAACGTTCGCAATATCCGCGAGGATTTCTTCGGCGGGTAGCTTAACTTGCGGATTCAAATGGATCGGATAGACGAAATCGACGTCCGAATATTGAGCTGCGAGTTGGCGGATCGCACGACAAATATTCCGGATGCCATCGCCAAAATTCTCGCGCCGGTGAGCCGTCACGAGCACCATGCGACGCCCCGCACGCAGCATCGGAAATGCGTCGCGCATTTGGCGTTGCAGCATAACGTCTCTATCGAGGCGCTGAGTGACGGTCAACAACGCATCGATGACTGTATTGCCCGTCACGATGATGTCTTCATCATGCACGCGCTCCGCTAGCAGATTTTCTCGCGATGCGTCAGTCGGTGCAAAATGAATGTCGGCAAGCTGGCCAGTGAGTTTGCGATTCCCCTCTTCCGGCCAAGGCGAATACATGTCGCCGCTACGCAACCCTGCCTCGATATGTCCGACCTTGATCTTCAGATAGAACGCCGCCAATGCGCTCGCGAACGTTGTGGTCGTATCACCATGCACAAGCACATAGTCCGGTCGAAACGACTCGAGAACGGGTGTGATCTCGCTCACGATATCGCAAGTTATTGACTGGAGTGTCTGCCCCGCCTTCATCAGATTCAGGTCGTAGTCCGGCGTTATCTCAAATAATTCAAGGACTTGATCCAACATTTGCCGGTGCTGCGCGGTGACGCAAACGCGACATTCCACACCCGGCTTCCCCCTAAGCGCATGCACCAGCGGCGCCATCTTGATCGCCTCTGGCCGCGTGCCAAACACGGTCAGAATTTTCATGATTAATTTATTGCTCTTGTGTAAGCCCGGCCTAGGGCAAACTGCCGAGATGCGCTCGTGCCGGAACGCAACGCGGCCCTCTTATTGTTACGTTACGCGATACGTAACCGCGTAACGTAACGTCCCACCAGTTACCACCAGAAAATCACCTTTGCAGCAACTGCCAGCTGATACAGGATCTGGGTAATCCCGCGGGTGATCTCGATGCTCTTCGATTTAACCTTCGGCAACACCATCAATTCGTCACCTGCAGCAATCTTCGTACCACCTTCGGCAAGTTCAGCCTTGCCGTTCTGGTGAATCACAACGATCTTGCTGTTGTCGGCCTTCTGCGTGTAGCCGCCAACATGCGAGATGTAGTCGTTCGCCGTCATGTCCGACTGCCATTCGACGGCATTCGGGAAGAGCACCTCTCCATGCACCATGACAACGCTGGTTCGTTCGGGGATATTGATGACGTCGCCATCCTCGAGGATGACACTCCCCATCGTCTGCTCGTTGAGAACGACTTGCCCCTTGAAATCGGTCTTGCTGGCAAGCGCGGCAAACTTTGTGATGCTCTCCGCTTCCTTCGCTCGCAAGTTCGCTTCTTCGCTCGTCGCAGACGGTGCCGACAATGCGGCTTCCTGGAGCTTCTGGAGCTCGACGGCCAACATTTCCTTTTGCCGATCAGCTACCGACTTGCGGAACAACTGCGCCTCGTCCACGCGCGACAACGGATTGGCCCGGATCTGACTCAGGACTTGCTGCATCGTCGAGCCGTACGGCAACACCAGCGCATGTTCGCCGGAATGCGCGCCTTCGACACGCACCTGGATCGTGCCGGCGTAGCGGTCTGACGTGACAATCAACTGATCACCGTCATTCAACTTGACATTCGCCGCTTCAGAGATCGGGTAGTACTCGCTCGTTTTCTCGCTGCCCTGCCGACGCACGATGCTGACGTGCGTCGCTCCCGGCTTTGGCCGCGCAACCGCCAAAGCCTGCTGAAGCGTAATCACGGATGTCGCAAACTCGAAGTCATAGGCGTTGTAGACTTCGCCGCGAACCGTGAAGACGTGCTCACGCGGCCCCACGACGATCACGTCACCGTCGGCCAATTGCAACTGTTCGATCACGCCATTGAGCAGAAAGTCATATAGATTGAAGTGCTTGCGCACCACGCCACCACGCTTGACCATCACATCGACATAACTCCCGCGGTCGACGTCGACACCGCCAGCCTTGTCGATATAAGACAGAATGCTTTCCGAGGCGATGCCACCATACATGCCGGGTTGCTTGACGTACCCCGTGACATACACCTTCACGGGTTGTGCAACGTCCAGGCTCGCGTATACATTCACGTTTGCTTTGTAGACCTTGCGCACTTCAGCAAGCACGCGTCCGTTCAGATCAGCGTTACGGACACCCGCCACTCCGACAGGCCCGACATTCGGTACAAAAATATTGCCTTGTGGATCGACAATCAGTTGACCGTCGAACGCGAACGCCCCCCACATGCGCAGCGTTACGGTGTCTCCGATACTGACCTGGTAACCCGGATTGAAGCCGGTACCCCGACTGTTGTGGAAGGTTCCACCAAATAATTGCGAGCCGAACATGCTGTTCGGCACTTGGGGCGCAACCGTGACATCGACCGGGCTCGGAGCAGCACCGCCGGGTCCCGTTTGCTGGCGCGAAAACTTTACGCTTTGGAGTGCAAGTGATGCGGCCGTCAAATCATCGGGGCTATAGCTGAAACCGGTCGACTGGCCGTTTCCGATAGAGGCCTTAGGCGACGTTGAACTGGTGTCACTTTCGCTCGCCGATATCCCGAATAGCGAGTCGGTAACCGCAGCCCAAGCACTCACGCTCGCAGCGCTCAAAGCTAGCGCCGCTATTGCCTTCCGGTTTCTCGATAAATTGATCATTTGAATTCATATAGTCGTCGACGGCCACATATTTCCGCTAGCCCGGTAGCGGCAGCGACGATTGAGCCGCTGAGCCCTCATTCAGATGGGCGCAATGCCGCCAGCACCAGCAACACCACACCCTCAAATCGCCAACGTTACGTCCTGTGATCTTCGATGATCGCCTGCGTCAGTCTGATTACGCCAAATAACAACAACAAGCCAACCACAAGAGACGCCAGAATGTGAAGCTTGCGCGGATACTCTGCTTCTTCCGGCAAATTTGGCGTCACAATCACCGAAAGACTCTTGGCCTTGTGAGACGATTCAATTCGCGCCTTTTCGAAGGTCGACAACGAAACCTTGTACAAGTCTGTCGCAAACTGCAGGCGAGCCTTGAGCTCCGCATATTGCGCGGCCGTACGGTTCATCTTGCCGTCACCGGGCGCACTGAGCTTGGCCTTTTCGACCGCAATTTGCGCAGTAAGCGACGACAGCGCATTTCGCTTGGCGACGACAGGCGGTGCATCTTCGTTCATGTATGTCAACAAGTTTCGCAGCTCCGCCTCGAGTTCAGCCTGCTTTGCCTGCATCTCTACCACCATCCGGCCGCCCGCTTCGGCGCTTGCTGTCGGATCCAGCATTCCGGTCTTGTTTTCGAACGCAATGACCGCGTCGCGCGCCCCCTTCACCTCATCGTACGAGCGATCGATTTCTTCTCGCGCGAACTGCATGTCATTTCGAGAAATGCGGTGCGACAGCTCATTCAGAAACGACTCACTTTCACCGAGAAGTGCCCGATTGAATTTTTGTGCAAACTCGGGTGACATTCCTTGGGTGCGAATCGTCGCGATGCCAGTTTTGTCATCAACATCTACACTGACTCGACGCTGGTAATACTTCAACATTTCTTCACGCGTCGCATCTGGCGAAAGCCTGTTGAACAGATCCAGCCCGACGTGACCGAACGCTTGCCTTAAATTCAGCCGTGCATCAATTTTCGCAAGCATGTCCGGAGACTCGATATACTCTTTGAGCACGGTCGCGTCGTCCCGCGCTGAAGCGTCGCCCCCTCCACCCAACAGGGCCTGAATATTCAGCCCTGCGCCGACTGATCGCCCCGAATCTTTCACCAACACTAACGATTCACTAACGTAACGATCGCGGGAAACCACCCCGAGATACAAGCCGCAAACGATGAGAGGTACAGCAATAAGCGATACCTGTAGCGGATGCTTGCGCAGCTTACTCAACCATTCAGACATTGTTTTCTTGCTTGTAGACTTCGATTGCTTCGTTCACGTCCGAGTAATATTCGACCTTTCCATTGCCGATCAACAGTCCGACATCACAAAGTCGACTTACTTCGTCGAGACCATGCGAAACAAAAATGAACTGACTGACGGTTCGCTTGGACTCCATCAGCGCCTCACCTTTCTTTCTGAAAACAGCATCACCGACCGCCGTCACCTCGTCGATCACGTAGTAGTCGAAATCAAAGGCCATTGACAGGCCAAAGCCCAGTCGAGCCCGCATACCAGTCGAATAACTGCGAATCGGCATGTCGAAAAATCTGCCGAGGTCGCAAAAATCAGCAACGAAGCGCACTTTGTCCGCCAGCTCATCTTTGCTCGCATAAAGACGCGCGACAAATTTGACGTTCTCACGCCCCGTCATGCTGCTCTGAAATCCGTTCGCAAGACCGACCGGCCAGGATATGCGCTTGTTTGTCACCACTCGACCGCGATCTGGCCTGTCGATGCCACCAATGATGTTGAGCAATGTACTCTTGCCTGCTCCATTGCGGCCGATCAATCCGATACTTTTCCCGGAAGGAACTTCGATATCTACGTCCTTGAAAACGTAATGTCGCCCCGACGGCGTCTTGTACGATTTTGTAATCTTCTCGAGACGAATCATGATCGCAACAAGGATGGTTCGCGAGCTTTATACACCGCAAGGCCAACAAAAAGAATTGCAAGCGCGCAAAAGGTCATATATCCGAGACTAACGTTCTCGACCGCATACGCTGGCACAATCGTATGCCTTAACAATTCAAATGCGTGAGCGAGTGGATTCCACATTATCCAACCGCGATACTCGACAGGGATACCAGTAATCGGATACATCACCGCACTTGTGAAGTACAGTGGACGCATGAAAAGCGGAATCACTTTCTCGCTGACCGGGAATTCGTGACCGATCACCAAGAAAATAATACCAACCCCCAATCCGAGCAATACCAACACCCCCCAAATTGCAACAAGCTCAGGAATATTACCTAATTGAACCCCTTGCCCGGTCAAACCGAGAATCACGAGCAGGACAACAAATACAGAGACGCTAATAATGCACTCGAGGCCAGCTCGCGCAATCAATGTATCCAGTGGATGCACTGGCCGATAGCTAAGTAGCCCAAGATTCGCCTCTAGCGCATTCAACGAGCGCAAGGCGATATTGACGAACATGAAATACGGCACTAAGCCGCAAATCAAAAATACAGGGAAGGAAATGCCCGGCATTGCGTGCTTCGCGATCAGCCCCAGAAGCGCGAACAAGATGAGCATGTGCACGGCCGGCTCGAGAAATATCCACAAATAGCCGAGCCGATGCTTGCCGAACCGGGTCTTCAGTTCACGCAAGAAGAGTGCATATACAACTCGTCGTTGAATGGAGAACGCCTCGCTCAGCCTGGAGCCTCCGTTTGACGGCTCGCCCATATGCAACCCCGGTTCCTCTTTTTCTGTTTACGCTCCGCGCACAATGGACGCACTTCGACGTCCCGCGCAACCCCGAAAATGGCCTACATTTGCCCTCGGCATTACCACCGAGGCGCCGCATTGTACCAGTTTACAGATGCGAAAACTTACTTACTTTTAAAACTTTTAACTGTTTTATACATGCTTGCGACACCCGAACCATCCTTCTATGACAGGAAGTAGAACCACCACCCGCGCGAGCCCCATCCACCGTGGCTCCGCCGCCCGGCAAGTCTATTTGTCGAAACAATATCTCGTAAAATCCCGTAATAAAATGGCATCGCTCTCCATCGCCCCGCTTCCTTACAAGTCACCACGGAGCCCCCCCCCATGCTGAACCTCGAAACCGCCCAGCAATTCCTGATGACCCGCGGCCTGGACTTCGGCCTCAATCTCCTCGCAGCCATCGTCCTCTGGTTCGTCGGCCGTTGGGCAATCCGCATCGGGTCGCGCCTGCTCGGCAAGCTCGTACAACACAGCGGCAAAGTCGATCCAACCCTCGCCGACTACCTGACCTCAGTCGTCAGCGTCCTCCTGACAATCCTGCTGATCCTCGCGATCCTGCAGATCTTCGGCGTGCAGACTACGTCCTTCGCCGCCCTCCTCGCCGGTCTCGGTCTCGCGATCGGCACGGCCTGGGGCGGCTTGCTCGCGCACTTCGCGGCCGGCGTATTCATGCAGGTGCTGCGACCGTTCAAGATCGGTGACGTGATCAACGCCGGTGGGGTCACCGGCACAGTGAAGGAACTGGGCCTGTTCGGCACGACGATCATCACCGCGGACAACATCGTGACGATCGTCGGCAACAACAAGATCTTCTCGGACAACATCGCGAACTACAGCGCGACGGCGTACCGCCGCGTTGACCTGACTGCGAAGATCGCGAACGGCGTCGACGCGGTCGACGCGATCAACCGCCTGAAGGAAGCGGTAAAGAATATCCCGAACGTGCTGACGACTCCGGCCCCGGACGTCGGCGTGTTGCAGTTCACGCCGGAAGGCCCTCTGTTGTTCGTGCGCCCGTCCACGCAGCCGGCAAACTACTGGCAGGTGTACTGCGACACAAACCGCGCGATCCTCGACACATTCCGCGACGCGCAATACCCGACGCCCGAAACGCCGATCTCGCATCGCACAACCTGACCTTCTAATACCGACCTGCGTTTGGTTAATTTTTAGCACTAGAAAAAACCCTCGAGAGCCCTAGCTGTCGAGGGTTCTTGCGTAGTCGGGGCGAGAAAGTTTGAACCTCCGACCGCGTGCACCCCATGCAGCAATGTTAAGACGAAATACTTCTTTACGCTCGGTTGGTTGCAAGACATCACTCTAATGAAATGCTCAAAAAACGAGCAAGCTCTGGCGCGGCTTTGCGCCGAGCGGAGGACCAAATATTAGAAGGGTTTCAGGCCGATTGCGCGGCGAGATGGACGAGACGGATGGTCGAAACTAGTGCCTCGCGCTGCTTGATGTGGCCCTCGATCATCGACTGATCGGTGTGCGCCGCGAAGGCCTGCAGAGAGTCGACGTCGCATCCGGCTTTCTTCGCGCCGGTGATCGCTTTCGCGCGGATGTCCTTGATCGTGTGCGGCGCTTTCGCAATTCCCATGCGCTCCATCGCGCCTTCCGATGCGTCGCGCACCAAATGGCCCGTCTTCGCGTCGCCACGCTTGTCGTGTATCACATACGTCTACCCGAATGCGGGGTCGAGCAGCTTCGCGCGCTGCAGGACAGCGTCGATCTCGGGCGGATACGGCCTATCGACTATCTCCTCATTGGAGTCCTCGGCGTTCGACGCACGAAGTGGATGAAGCCGCTTTCGCGGTCGACATAGCTGCAACTGAACGGATCACTCTTGTCAGCTGACCAGCGCAAATTACAGATTTCGGATGATCGTTCCGCGATGAGATATCAGCGGTCGATGAAGCACTGCCTCATGACGCCTGTGTAGATATTTGTTGCCGCTAGTTAGGGCAGTCGAGATAATGCTTGCCCAGCGGGAGAGGAAGTCGCGATCGTAGACGACGCATCGTTACTGCGGTGGAAGTGAAACGTTTCCGCGTGACTGAGAGCTACTGAGGAAAAGACGGAAATGATTGCGGCATCTAATGTAGAGTACGTCCGCGCGTTGAACGAGCACATGCGGAGACATCCACTCCGCAGGCAATGGATGACTCTCCGGCGGGACGACGACGAGATTCGTGCATTTGGTCCTACCGGCGTGGCGAAGGCTTGGGCTGACACTGATGCTCACCTCCAAACGATCTACTCCATGCCATCCGCGCCAGTGCTGACTTCGATCGACCTCCAAGAGCTGGAAGCCGGCAGCGGCTTTGACTGGTCGACGCACTAGATCGTCATCTGAATAGGAAGCCCATCACGCCGACGGGCTTAAATTCCCGGCCAATTCGAGCACATCATGCGTACCGAGCAAATGAGCAACCGCTCGACTCGCCCCGCCCTTCTTGAACCTCGCGCGGAGTTTCGCACGATCCGGGATCGCTTACCTTTACGTCGACCGGTGGTGAGTGCAACGTATCTCCAGCTTGGCCTGCATCCATCTGACAGACATAATTAGCAAGAACTAGTCGAGACAATCGAAACAATGAGCAAACTAGACGAAATCGATCGGGGCCAAATGCTTTTCCCTCCTACCCCCGATAACTGGGACATAGCCGGTCCAGACAGCATTCGCTACGGATGGGACCCTGATTACATCAATCGACGTGGGCAAACGTTCAGCCCGTGGTACTTCGCAAAAAACTGCTCGGCGGTACTTGGACATGTCCGTGTCCACGGCAAGAGTGCGTTGATGGCGGAGATGGCGGAATCGATCTTCTCTTTCCTTAGTCCGCATATTCACACGATTGCCAACTATCGCTACGTTCAAAACGATTTCAAATTTAATTATTTGTGGCACGAAATAGAGCCGCCGTTTTATGGCGCTTTCATGAACAATGTTACTGCACAGGGATTGCTCCATCTTTTCGAAGCCACTGGGATTGAGCGCTACTTATTGCTAGCCGATCGTTTCATGATGACGAGCGTCGATCCCAATGCTCCGATACCTCTTTGCAGCATTGGGTCTGGCGACTTTTGGTTGCACGAATACGTTTTTAAGCTTGAGCCCACAGTCCGGAAATGGGTTAAGTTCAACAGGTCAGGCGAGTGGTTTATGGTCAGAATCTTCAACGGACATATGCACGCCCTCTTTCCCCTTATGCGAATCAGGGAGATGACCGGAACACATGACTATGATGATGCCATTTCGTGGGCGACCGACACCATGCGAGATTTGTTACCTACGCAGGAATATGAAGGGCGGTATTTCTCGTATAGCACCGACCTGCCTCTATATCCTGACTACAATCAAAAGCGAGCCGTTCATTTGGCCGAATCTCTTGCAAAAATAACTGACGATCCCGAGCTGATGGCTTCGAGCAATGAGATGCGGGCGTTCTGGACTCAGATAGAAGGAAAAGAAAATGAATTGCGAGTTGCAGGGATGGAGGATACTAAGCGCGCCCACGCAACAGCTCTGATTCACTTGAAGGGGCGAGGTCAGACTCGATAGGCGGGTTCAGCGACGTGTAAGACGGTCGCAGCGGCGTGTCAAATAATACTTTAGATGAGAAGACCGATGAGCTGGATCTTAGAAATTGAAGCGGCATTCAATAAGGTGCGGACCATACCACTCAATCTTGTAGATCCTAATTTCAAATCACTTCGCAGCATTGTGCTGGAAGGTCATTCAGTCACGCCTACCGAGCAAATGAGCGCTCACTCGACTCGGCCCTCCTTCTTGAACCTCGCGCGGAGTTTCGCACGATCCGGGACACTTACCTTTACGTCGACCGGTGGTGAGTGCAACGTATCTCCAGCTTGGCCTGCATCCATCTGACAGACACAATTAGCAAGAACTAGTCGAGACAATCGAAACAATGAGCAAACTAGGTGAAATCGATCGGGGTCAAATGCTTTTCCCTGCTACCCCCGATAACTGGGACATAGCCGGTCCAGACAGCATTCGCTATGGATGGGACCCTGATTACATCAATCGACGTGGGCAAACGTTCAGCCCGTGGTACTTCGCAAAAAACTGCTCGGCGGTACTTGGACATGTCCGTGCCCACGGCAAGAGTGCGTTGATGGCGGAGATGGCGGAATCGATCTTCTCTGTCCTTAGTCCGCATATTCACACGATTGCCAACTATCGCTATGTTCGGAACGACTTCAAATTTAATTATTTGTGGCACCAAATAGAGCCGCCATTTTACGGCGCTTTCATGAACAATGTTACTGCACAGGGATTGCTCCATCTTTTCGAAGCCACTGGGATTGAGCGCTACTTATTATTAGCCGATCGTTTCATGATGACGAGCGTCGATCCCAATGCCCCGATACCTCTTTGTAGCATTGGGTCCGGCGATTTTTGGTTGCACGAATACGTCTTTAGGCTTGAGCCCACAGTCCGGAAATGGGTCAAGTTCAACAGGTCAGGCGAGTGGTTTATGGCCAGAATCTTCAACGGACATATACACGCCCTCCTTCCCCTTATGCGAATCAAGGAGATGACCGGGACACGGGACTATGACGGCGCCATTTCGTGGGCGGTCGACACCATGCGAGATTGGATTCCTACACAGGAATATGAAGGACGGTATTTCTCGTATAGCCCCGATCTACCCGTATATCCCGACTATGGTCAAAAGCGAGCCGTTCATTTGGCTGAATCGCTTGCAAAGATAACTGATGATCCCGAGCTGATGGTTTCGAGCAATGAGATGCGGGCGTTCTGGACTCAGATAGAAGAAAAAGAAAAGGAATTGCTAGCCACGGCGATGGAGGATACTAAGAACGCCCATGCAACAGCTCTGATTCGCTTGAAGGGGCGAGGTCAAGCTTGATAGACAGGTTCAGCGACGCGTAAGACGGTCGCAGCGGCATGTCAAATAATACTTTAGATGAGAAGACCGATGAGCTTGATCTTAGAAATTGAAGCAGCCTTCAATAAGGCGCAGACCGTACCACTCAATCTTGCGGATCCTGATTGCAAATCATTGTGCGATCAACTCACGGCATTATGCTGGAAGGTCATTCAGGCCACGTCATTGGAAGGCGATCTCTCCGAAGAGTGCTTCACTGCCGCACTAGCATACACAACATCGTTTCCTCATTTGAATTCGAGGCTGTACGAGATCATGTGGCTTTATCGCCTTAATCGCGAGTACCTAAAGGGGAATTTCGACGCAAGAGAATTTAAGAAATCGTTGATAGCCGACATTAAATCAGATCACCGCCCCACAAGAAGCAACCTGCTGTTGCAGGGGATTTGCGAATATTACCTTAACGGAATTAATGAGGCACAATACTACTTCCTACGCGCCAATCAAGAGTATATTTCGAGAGGAATGATTACGCCCTTTTTTTCCTATTCGCGTAGCATTTGCCCAATCGTTAATCTCGACCAGGGAGTTGACCGGGCTCGACCCAGGGCGATCGGAAATAAACCGCCGTCCGATTGCATCCTCATTGCGGGAAATTCAAGCTACATCACGAGATTCTTAGATAACTACGCCAAATCGATTGCCACACACTGCCCCGAAATTACTCTACACCTCCATTGGATTAAAGACGGAAATATTGAGGTAGATGAGGCAGGCTCTCAGGCAATCAGCGAAGTGCACCAAATTTTAGGGGACTCTTTCAAAGTGTCAAGCGAAATGTGCCCTGATATCGGCGACAAACGGTCGTATTATGCACTCAGCCGGTTCTTGGTTGCAAGGGATATTCTTCAGTCGTATCGACGATTAATAATAACCGACATCGACTATGAGGCAATCGGAAGTCTTGACGATTTTTTGAGCTATTGCGATCAATACGAAGTGTGCCTGCAGACATCCAGCACGGTCAACAGCCTATTTCCATGGCTAAAAGTTTTAGCAGGCACGGTTGTCGTAAAAAGCAACTCAGTTGGCCGATTATTTCTCGAGACCTATCGTCGCTGCTATGAGCTGACGTATTTGCCATATGGCCTAAACTGGGGCATCGATCAAAATATTCTTTCGTCGATTCACGATAAACTTTTCCATTTCGGATTTATTGGAAATTCAAGGCTCGTGAAAAATCCATTTACGGTTCCCTATCACATAAAAAGAAGTTCGGTTTAATTCATTGAAAACGTAACCAAACGCTCAAAATCATGCCGAACGGCAACAGTCTACGTATCGTCCGTACCACTTGCCCGCATCCAGAACGCGTACCCGTTATCTGGCATGGCCGCCACTTGTTGACGGCCGCCGCGCAAGCACAGCGCGTGATATCCGTTCGCGACATGGTTGCCCGAGTGCTCGCAGCGCATTGGAACGCGGAATTGCTTCCACGGAGAATGGCCAAGCGCGCGGAGCGGCTCTCCTACAAAAGAAGAAATTCTTTGCATAGTGATTTCAGGAACATGAGAATCTCTGCAACTGAAGTAACGAAATTTATGGCGCACCGGCATGCGCTCATGTGGCGCAAGGCACCTGCATCTAATCATGCCGCAAAGGCTCCAGACACGCTTTCTGTGCCCAGAAAAGTGCGCATCGAGCCGCACTGCCGGATGGCTGTATTCGATGAGTTATACAGCATCGGCAGTTTCTCATATTGCCAGTCTGCGCTACCGGGGTTTGTGAGTATGGGGCGCTACTGCTCCATCGCCTCAGGAGTAAGCGTTTTGGGACCGAACCACCCGTATGAGCGCGTGACAACTTCTCCGTTCACCTATGACAGGCTATTCTCCGATGTACACGCCGCTGCGAAACCGAATGGGGCATTCACGATCTCCCCGCTTCGCTCTCAGAAAAATCCTGAAATAGAAATCGGCCATGACGTCTGGATCGGAGATAACGTGATGGTCGCGCGCGGAGTGAAGATAGGAACGGGTGCCATCATTGCCGGTAATTCTCACGTGGTAAAAGACGTCGCCCCTTATACGATCGTCGGAGGAAATCCAGCTAGACCAATAAAAGACAGATTTCCGTCTCAGTCATTGATCGCCGACCTTCAAGAATCGAAGTGGTGGAAGTACAATTTTTTCGATCTGAATGGCATGGATTTCGAGCAACCGTCAGTTTTCATCGATCAACTCAAGAACCGCGCCCTGAACGGCGAAATTCAGCCATATGAGCCCGTGGCAATAGAGTTCTCAGACTTGTCGGCACTTACGACTTAGAAGCGCGAATAGAATGATTTTTGAAGGTGTCGGCAACAAATGATGCACGCGAAGGTACGCTCGACAACCCTCTGGGTCTTGCGCCGAGGCCACTACCGTGCGGTTTACCCCGACCCGCGATCTGCGTAGCAACGCCGACAGCATGCGGAGGCTTGCGATATTTGTCGTGGTCGTAACCGCGGTCGGCCTGCACGACGACGGGCTTTGATAGAGGCCGCCCCTGCTTGCCGCGAATGGGAGGGACAGCCTCGATCGGAGGCAGTAGTCGGGTGACGTCGTTGCGGTTGGCGACCGTGAGGATCGACACGGGCGGGATTCCCGGTGCTTCGGTAACGACGTGGTGCATCGAACCGGGTCGTTCCCGATCGGTGGGATTGGGTCCTGTTTTGACCTGATACCACTGCACGAATGAAAGACGAATCGATGACCACACACGGCCACTCGGTGCGATCGGCAGCACGAAGCTTCGCCAGCAGTACTTCGTGCTGTCGGCCCCAGATGCCGGTCTGTTGCCAGTCGCGCAGTCTGCGCCAGCAGTTCATGCACGAGCCGCAGCCCGTTTCCTGCGGAAGCATTTCCTAAAGAATGTCGAATTGCAGCACAAACAGAACACCGGTCGGCACGGCGCGACTGATGACAGGCTCGCTGATTTCAACGCCCCCCCGTCTTCTGCGTACCACCCGAATTCCGCCCGCGCACGATCTTCCACAGCGCCCCGAGCACAACCGGCACGATCGCCGCGCCGATCCCCGCCAGCACGATCACGTTCAGGTATTGCCGAATAAACGGAATGTTGCCGAAGAAGTACCCGAGCAGCACCAACAGCATGACCCAGACCACCGCGCCGATCACGTTGAACAGCTGGAAGCGCGCCACGCTCATCGACGACGCGCCCGCGACGAACGGCGCGAACGTGCGCACGACCGGGATGAAGCGCGCGAGCACGATCGTCTTGCCGCCGTGCTTGTCGTAGAACGAGTGGGTCTTCTGCAGCGCCGCGCGGTCGAGGAAGCGCTCGAGCACCGGGATATGGGTATTGAATACCTTCGGGCCGATCCAGCGGCCGATCAGGTAGTTCACGGTATTGCCGGAAATCGCCGCGACCAGCAGCAGCGCGATCAGCGCGCCGATGTGCATGTCGCCCGTCGCCGCGAACGCGCCGCCGATGAACAGCAGCGAATCGCCTGGCAGGAACGGCAACACGACGAGCCCCGTCTCGCAGAACACGATCAGGAACAACACCAGATACACCCATGCACCGTACTGCCGGATGAAGTCGCCGAGGAACGCATCGATATGCAGGACCAGGTTGACGAAATGAAGCAGCGTATCCAAATGCGATTCCTCGAAGGCGAAGGGGCCGGAACGGCCGGAATAAGCGGAAATGCCCGCCGGACAAGGCGGCGCGCGCAACGGAGCCATGATACCGAAACTACCTTAAGGCTCCGTGAAAAAACGTAACCGGACGCGGCCCCGGCACGCACCCGCCGCCTCGCTATAATTCGGCCATGTCCGAAATCACCGAAACGGGCGCGGGCGCCGCGCCCGCCCCCGCTCCGCGCCCGCTGCGCGCGATCCAGCCCCTGCCCGACCAGCTGATCAGCCAGATCGCCGCCGGCGAGGTCGTCGAACGCCCGGCGTCGGTCGTCAAGGAGTTGCTCGAAAACGCGATGGACGCCGGCGCGAGCACGCTGCGCATCGTCCTCGAGGAAGGCGGCGTCAAGCGCATCTCGATCACCGACGACGGCTGCGGGATTCCGCCCGGCGAACTGCCGCTCGCGCTGATGCGCCACGCGACGAGCAAGATCCGCTCGCTCGAGGAGCTCGAGGCGGTCGCGACGCTCGGGTTCCGCGGCGAAGCGCTCGCGTCGATCGCGTCGGTCGCCGAGATGTCCATCACGAGCCGCACGGCTGACGTCGCGCATGCGACGAAGATCGATGCGACCACGGGCGCGCTGTCGCCGGCGGCCGGCGCAGTCGGCACGACGATCGAGGTACGCGAGCTGTACTTCAACACGCCCGCGCGCCGCAAGTTCCTGAAAAGCGAGCAGACCGAGTTCGGCCACTGCCTCGAGATGATCCGCCGCGCGGCGCTCGCGCGGCCGGACGTCGCGATCTCGGTGCTGCACAACGGCAAGGCCGTCGAGCACTGGAACGCGACCGAGCCCGCGCAGCGCGTCGCAAAGATCCTCGGCGACAGCTTCGCGACCGCGCACCTGCCGCTCGACGAGCAGGCCGGGCCGCTCGCCGTCTACGGCTGTGCCGGGCTGCCGACCGCGAGCCGCGGCCGCGCCGACCAGCAATATTTCTTCGTCAACGGCCGCTTCGTGCGCGACAAGCTGCTCACCCACGCGGTGCGTGCGGCCTACGAAGACGTCCTCCACGGCGATCGCTACCCGTCGTACGTACTGTTTCTCGACCTGCCGCCCGAAGCGGTCGACGTGAATGTGCACCCGTCGAAGATCGAAGTGCGGTTCCGCGATTCGCGCTCGATCCACCAGTACGTCTTCCACGCGGTGCAGCGCGCGCTTGCGCGCCACGCCGGCGCGTCGCCGGAAACCACCGCGGGCGGCCATGCCGCGCAGCTCTCACCGGCGCCGGCCGGACCTGCCTCGTTCCTGAATACACCGCTCGGCCAGCCCGCGGCCACCGGTACGGGCGGCAGCGGCTTCTCGTCGCCGTCGTCATCGTCTTCATCGGGAAACACGTGGATGCGCCAGGCGCGCATGACGCAGGGCACGCTGCCGGTCGCACAGCCGCTCGCGCTCTACGACGCGCTGTTCGGCCGCAAGGACACGGGTGCGGGCACGCCGGACGGCACGACGATCGTCGCGCGCGCATCCGCAGATTCAGCCGATGCGCCGATCGCACCGCTGCCAGGCTTCGTCGCAGCGCCGTTCGCCGGCACCGCACACGACGAGCAGCCGCTCGGCTTCGCGCTCGGCCAGATCCACGGGATCTACGTGCTCGCTCAGAACGCGCACGGCCTCGTGATCGTCGACATGCACGCGGCGCACGAACGGATCCTGTACGAACAGTTCAAAAACGCGCTCGCCGACCGCACGGTCGCCGTGCAGGCGCTGCTGCTGCCGATCTCGATGACGGCGACGCCGATCGAGATCGGCACGGTCGAGGAAGAACGCGACACGCTCGAATCGCTGGGTTTCGACCTCGCGGTGCTGTCGCCGACGACGCTCGCGATCCGCGCGGTGCCCGCGCTGCTGAAGGACGCGGACCTGCAGTCGCTCGCGCGCGCGGTGCTCGCGGACCTGCACGCGTTCGGCGGCTCGCGCGTGCTCACCGAGCGCCAGCACGAGCTGCTCGGCACGCTCGCGTGCCACCACGCGGTGCGTGCGAACCGCCGCCTGACGCTCGACGAGATGAACGCGTTGCTGCGCCAGATGGAAGCGACCGAACGCGCGGACCAGTGCAATCACGGCCGGCCGACGTGGTATCAGCTCACGCTGAACGATCTCGACCGCCTCTTCATGCGCGGACAATGAGCGCTTCACCGCAGTCCCCTCCGACGACGATCGCCTGCCTGCTCGGCCCCACTGCCTCGGGCAAGACGGCCGCGGCGCTGGCGCTCGCCGCGCGCCGCCCGATCGAGATCGTCAGCGTCGATTCGGCGCTCGTCTACCGCGACATGGATATCGGCACCGCGAAGCCGACGCGTGACGAGCGCGCGAGCGTACCGCACCATCTGATCGACATCATCGACCCGGCCGATGCCTATTCGGCGGCCGAATTCCGCGCGGACGCGCTGCGCGTGATCGGCGAGATCGCCGCGCGCGGCCGCACGCCGCTGCTCGCGGGCGGCACGATGCTGTACTACAAGGCGCTGACGCAGGGGCTCAACGACCTGCCGACCGCCGATCCGGCCGTGCGCGCGGAGCTCGATGCCGACGCCGCGCGCGATGGCTGGCCTGCACTGCATGCGCGGCTCGCGCAGGTCGACCCCGCGACGGCCGCACGGCTCGCGCCGAACGATTCGCAGCGGATCCAGCGTGCGCTCGAAGTGTTCCTGCTCAGCGGGCAGCCGATGTCGGCGCTGCTCGCGGCGCCGCGGCGCGCGGACGATGCGGCCGCCGCCTACCGCTTCGTGCCGGTGGCGCTCGAACCGTCGGACCGCGCGGTGCTGCACGCGCGCATCGCGCAACGCTTCGACGCGATGCTCGACGCAGGCTTCATCGACGAAGTCGAGCGGCTGCGCCGTCGCGAGGATCTCCACCTCGGCCTGCCGTCGATGCGCTGCGTCGGCTACCGGCAGGCGTGGGAATTCCTCGACGGCGACACCGATTACCGGACGATGCGCGACAAGGGCATCTTCGCGACGCGCCAGCTGTGCAAACGGCAGATCACGTGGCTGCGCGCGATGCCCGAGCGGATCGTCGTCGACTGCGTGTCACCCGATTCGACCGGGCGGGCGGTCGATGCGCTCGAACGCGTGCTGGACGGCGGCATCGCGGATCGTTAGCCGGGCCGGTTCGACGCGCGCCGGCTCGACACGAACCAGGTTTCCACCCGCTCGCGAATCGCGCGTTCGTCCTCGGTCAGCGTCGTTCCTCCTTCATCGGCGCCCGATACTCGATCCGACACCCGAAAAAAAACCGCCCGGATCGACTCCGGGCGGTTTTCCTTGCTGCATCTGCTGCTGTGCGTCAGACCACGACCGTCTGCGCCTCGCCTTCGCGGCTCGCACGCACGGTGCCGATCTTCCACACCTGCTCGCCGGCGGCCGTCAGGTCGGCGATCGCTGCGTCGGCATCGGCTGCCGAGACGATCACGGCCATCCCGATCCCGCAGTTGAACACGCGGTGCATTTCCGCGTCGGCGACGCCGCCGTGCTCCTGCAGCCACTTGAACAGCGGCGGCAGCGGCCATGCGTTCTGGTCGAGCTCGGCCGTGAGGCCTTCACGCAGCACGCGCGGGATGTTCTCGACGAGGCCGCCACCGGTGATGTGCGCCATGCCCTTCACCGACAGCTTCTGCATCAGCGCGAGCAGCGGCTTCACGTAGATGCGCGTGGGCGCCATCAGCGTGTCGGCCAGCGAGCGGCCGTGGAAGTCGGCCGACAGGTCGGGGTTCGCGCGCTCGATGATCTTGCGCACGAGCGAGAAGCCGTTCGAGTGGATGCCGCTCGACGCGAGGCCGAGCACCACGTCGCCTTCGGCGATCGTGCTGCCGTCGATGATCTTGCTCTTCTCGACCGCGCCGACCGCGAAACCGGCCAGGTCGTATTCGCCGTCCGGGTACATGCCCGGCATTTCGGCCGTTTCACCGCCGATCAGCGCGCAACCCGACAGCTCGCAGCCGTGCGCGATGCCCTTGACGACCGTGGCGGCCGTGTCGACGTCGAGCTTGCCGCACGCGAAGTAGTCGAGGAAGAACAGCGGCTCGGCACCCTGCACGAGGATGTCGTTCACGCTCATCGCCACCAGATCCTGGCCGACGGTGTCGTGTTTGTTCAGATGAAAGGCCAGCTTGAGCTTGGTGCCCACACCGTCGGTGCCCGACACGAGCACGGGCTCCTGGTACTTCTTCGGCACTTCGAACAGCGCGCCGAACCCGCCGATGCCGCCGAGCACGCCGTCGCGCAGGGTTTTCTTCGCAAAAGGCTTGATCTTGTCGATGAGAGCGTCGCCCGCGTCGATGTCGACGCCTGCGTCGCGGTAGGACAGACCCTGAGCGTCAGGAGCGGATTTCGGAGGATTCATGGGGGAATGCGAGAAGGTCGGTAAAATGCGATTTTACCCGAAGCCGGCCCGTTGGCCGGAATTCCCAGCACCGAATCGTCAGGGATTGCATCTTGGTCAACACGTCCCCGTTTTCATCGCTACGCGAGCCGCGCCGAAACCCGCGCGCCGCCGTGCGTGCGGCCGTGCGTGCAGCCACCGCAGCAGTCCCCCGCGCGTGCCCGGCGCACGGCGCGCGTTTCATCAACCGACCCGCATTGTGACTGTTGTGTCCCGTCAACTGACGCTCGATCTCGGCACGCCGCCGCCCGCCACGTTCGACAACTTCATCATGAATGAAGAGAACGACGAGCTCATCTCGCGGCTCCAGAAGCTCGACCTCGCGCTCGCGGCGGGGCCCGTGCCGGACCGGTCGTTCTACATCTGGGGCGAGCCGGGCAGCGGCCGCACCCATCTGCTGCAGGCGCTCGTGAGCGACGCGTCGTACGGCTACGCGCGCTACCTGACGCCGCAAAGCCCGCTCGGCGCGTTCACGTTCGACCCGCGCATCGGCATCTACGCGATCGACGACTGCGACCGCATGAGCGACGCGCAGCAGGTCGCGCTGTTCAACCTGTTCAACGAGGTCCGCGCGCACCCGTCGAGCGCGTTTGTCGCGGCGGGCCCGGCGGCGCCGCTCGCGCTCGACGTGCGCGAGGATCTCCGCACGCGGCTCGGCTGGGGGCTCGTGTTCCACCTGTCGCCGCCGTCCGACGCCGGCAAGATCGCCGTGCTGAAACTGGCGGCGAAGGAGCGCGGGATCGCGCTCACCGACGACATCGCCGCATACCTGCTGACCCATTTCCGCCGCGACATGCCCAGCCTGATGGCACTGCTCGACGCGCTCGACCGCTTCTCGCTCGAGCAAAAACGCGCCGTCACGCTGCCGCTGCTGCGCCGGATGCTGGCCCGTCCCGGCGACGACATCGCACCGCCGGGCACAGGCCCGAACCGCTTCGAGTAAAATGCGCTTCCATGACTAATCTGGCACTCTTTGACCTCGATCACACGCTGATCCCGACCGATAGCGACCACGAATGGGGCCGCTTCATGGTGAAGCTCGGCATCGTCGACGCGGAAAGCTTCTCGCGTCAGAACGATCAGTTCTTCGCCGACTACAAGGCCGGCCAGCTCGACATCCATGCGTATCTGTGCGCGATGCTCACGCCGCTCGCGAAGTATTCGCGCGCGCAGCTCGCCGCATGGCACGAGCAATACATGCACGAGGTGATCCGCCCCGCGATGACGCCCGCCGCGCTCGAACTCGTGCGCAAGCACCTCGATGCCGGCGACCTGTGCTGCGTCGTGACCGCGACCAACGAATTCATCACGCGTCCGATCGCGACCGCGTTCGGCGTCGACACGCTGATCGCGTGCGAGGTCGAAACGACCGACGGGCACCCCGACTCGCCTTACACGGGCCGCCCGACCGGCACGCCGAGCTATCGCGAAGGCAAGATCGTGCGCACCGAAGCGTGGCTCGCGTCGCTCGGCAAGCACTGGGACGACTTCGAACACAGCTACTTCTACAGCGACTCGCACAACGACATCCCGTTGCTCGAGAAAGTCACCGACCCGATCGCGACCAACCCCGACGACACGCTGCGTGCGCATGCAAGCGACCGCGGCTGGCGCATCCTAGATCTCTTCTGAACGTCGTGATCAAAAAATTCATTCGCAAGCTGCTCGGCCAGGACGGCGCCGAACAAACGTCGCCCGCCGAGGCGCCCGCCGCCGACACGGCCCCTGCCCCGCGCCACGCAAAGGGTAGCCGCAGCGGCGCTGCCAAAAAGCCGCGCAGCAATCACGAGCCGACCGTCGTGCCGGCCAGCGTGCACCAGATCGACCCGTCGCTGATCTCGAAGAACGCGGTGCGCGTGACCGACACGCTGCAGCAGGCGGGCTTCCGCGCGTTCATCGTCGGCGGTGCGGTGCGCGACCTGCTGCTCGGCATCGCGCCGAAGGACTTCGACGTCGCGACCGACGCAACGCCGACCGAGGTGCAGCGCCTGTTCCGCCGTGCGCGCCTGATCGGCCGCCGCTTCCAGATCGTCCACGTGCAGTTCGGCCAGGAACTGATCGAAGTGTCGACGTTCCGCGCACTGGTCGACGCGCCGCCCGAAGCTGCCGCTGCCGAGCCGCCGAAGCGCCTGAAGCGCGACGAACTCGATCGCCGCACGCATGCGGTCGACGCGAGCGGCCGCGTGCTGCGTGACAACGTCTGGGGCGAACAGCACGAAGACGCCGCGCGCCGCGATTTCACGATCAACGCGATGTACTACGACCCGTCGACGCAGACGGTGCTCGACTACCACGACGGGATGGCCGACATGCGCGCCCGTCTGCTGCGGATGATCGGCGATCCGGCCACCCGCTATCGCGAGGATCCGGTACGGATGCTGCGCGTCGTGCGCTTCGCGGCGAAGCTCGGCTTCGAGATCGAGCCGCACACGCGCGAGCCGATCAACGCGCTCGCCGACCTGATCAACAACGTGCCGGCCGCGCGCCTGTTCGACGAAATGCTGAAGCTGTTGCTGTCGGGCCACGCGCTCGCGTGCCTGCAGCAGCTGCGCAAGGAAGGGCTGCACCACGGGCTGCTGCCGCTCCTCGACGTCGTGCTCGAACAGCCGCAGGGCGAGAAATTCATCACGCTCGCGCTGAACAACACCGACGCGCGCGTGCGCGCCGGCAAGCCGGTGTCGCCGGGCTTCCTGTTCGCGACGCTGCTGTGGCACGACATGCGCCAGCGCTTCGAGCAATACACGGCAGAGGGCGAAATCCCGGTGCCGGCGCTCCATCGCGCGATGGACGACGTGCTCGACATGCAGACCGAGAAACTCGCGATCCACAAGCGCTATTCGGCCGACATGCGCGAGATCTGGGGCCTGCAGCTGCGCCTCGAGAAACGCTCGGGCCGCAGCGCGATGAGGCTGCTGGAACACCAAAGGTTTAGAGCGGGGTATGATTTCCTCCTGTTACGCTGCGAATCCGGCGAGCTCGAAGCGGAAGTCGGACAGTGGTGGACGGATTTCATCGAAGGCGACGCAGCCGCTCGTGAGGCACTCCTCACGCAAGGCGGCTCGAAGGAAAAATCGCCCCGCAAGCGGCGCCGCCGCGGCGGTGCGCGAAACCGCAACCCGGGCGAAGGCGCAGCCGAGCAGGCGCCGGACACCGCAGGCGGTTCCGACGACTGACGCGCTCGCCGGCGAACGACGTAGGAAGTGATGCCATGACGGTTGCATATATCGGACTGGGGGCGAATCTCGGCGATGCGCGCCAGACCCTGAAGGACGCGGTGGTGTGTCTTGCGCAGCAGCGCACCATCTCGATCCTCGGCAAATCGAGCCTGTATCGCACGGCGCCCTTCGAAGCGGGCGGCGACGATTACTACAACTGCGTCGTCAAGCTCGACACGACGCTGTCGGCCCGTGAGCTGCTCGCGCTCTGCCAGAAGATCGAACATCACTTCGGGCGCGAGCGCCCGTATCGCAACGCGCCGCGCACGCTCGACCTCGACATCCTGCTGTTCGGCACCGACTCGATCGACGAACCGGACCTGATCGTCCCGCACCCGCGCCTCACCGATCGCGCATTCGCGCTCGTGCCGCTCGTCGAGATCGAGCCGGCGCTCGACATCCCCGCGCGCGGCCGCGCCGCCGCGTTCCTCGCGGCGGTCGCCAACCAGCGCGTCGAGAAGGTGCAGGCCTGTCAATGCCTGATGCAGAAGGCCCTGGCCGCCAGCGCAGACGCCGACAAGAACCGCTGCCGATGAACCCCACTCCACTGACCGTCACCGCGCCCGACTTGCGCGCCCCGCACCGCTATCTGGTGATCGAAGGCCCGATCGGCGTCGGCAAGACGACGCTCGCACGCCTGCTCGGCGAGCGCTGGTCGATGCAGACGCTGCTCGAACGCCCGCAGGACAACCCGTTCCTCGAACGCTTCTATCGCGACACCGCGCGCTACGCGCTGCCCGCGCAGCTGTCGTTCGCGCTGCAGCGCGCGCAGCAGGCGCGCGAACTGATCGGCGCGCTCGACACGGGCCGGCCCGTCGTCGCCGATTTCATGCCGCAGAAGAACGACATCTTCGCGCGGCTGAACCTGCCGGAAGACGAATGGCAGCTGTACCGGTCGATTGCGACGCACCTCGACGTGCCGCAGGCGCCCGCGCCCGATCTCGTCGTCTATCTGCAGGCGAGCCCCGAAGTGCTGTTCTCGCGCATCCAGAAGCGCGGGCTGCCGATGGAGCTGCAGATCAGCGATGCGTACCTGCGCTCGCTCGTCGACGCGTACAACGAATTCTTCTATCACTACGACCGCACGCCGGTGCTGACGGTCGCAGCCGAACACCTGAACCCGCTGGATTCCCCCGAAGACCTCGCGCTGCTGATCGAGCGCATCGACACGATGCGCGGCCGCAAGGAATTCTTCGTCAAGGGCGAGACGACGCGCTGACGCGTCCTCTCCTGTCGTTCTTCACCTATCGAACCGGATTTCCCATGACCTATCTCCAGGAATCGAGCCGGCCTGCCGTGACGGTGCCGAAGCTGCAGGCAATGCGCGAGGCCGACGAGAAGATCGCGATGCTCACCTGCTACGACGCGAGCTTTTCCGCGCTGCTCGATCGCGCCGGCACCGACGTGCTGCTGATCGGCGATTCGCTCGGCAACGTGCTGCAGGGCCACACGACCACGCTGCCCGTATCGCTCGAGGACATCGCGTACCACACCGCGTGCGTCGCGCGCGTACAGCCGCGCGCGCTCGTCGTCGCCGATCTGCCGTTCGGCACGTACGGCACGCCGGCCGAGGCGTTCGCAAACTCGGTCAAGCTGATGCGCGCGGGCGCACAGATGGTCAAGCTCGAAGGCGGCGAATGGCTCGCCGAAACGATCCGCTTCCTCGTCGAACGCTCGGTGCCGGTGTGCGCGCACGTCGGCCTCACGCCGCAATCGGTGCACGCGTTCGGCGGCTTCAAGGTGCAGGGCAAGACCGAAGCCGGCGCCGCGCAGCTGCTGCGCGATGCGCGCGCGGTCGAGGACGCGGGTGCGCAGCTCGTCGTGCTCGAAGCGGTGCCGACGCTCGTCGCGTCCGAAGTCACGCACATGCTGAAGATCCCGACGATCGGCATCGGCGCGGGTCTCGATTGCTCGGGCCAGGTGCTGGTGCTGCACGACATGCTCGGCATTTTCCCCGGCAAGCGTCCGCGTTTCGTGAAGGATTTCATGCAAGGTCAGCCGAACATCCAGGCGGCCGTCGAAGCCTACGTGAGCGCGGTGAAGGACCGCACGTTCCCGGGCCCCGAACACTCGTTCTGACGCGCGGCCGGCGGCGCATTCGCCGGCGCCCTGCCCTGTCGATAAAAAAAAGCGCGGCGCCCTTTGCGGGGCGCCGCGCTTTTTGTTTCGGACCGGCGGCGCGAGCCGTCACGTCATCACGTCATGATTTCAACACCGCGTCGAGCGCGCCGCGCAGTGCATTGGTCAGCAGCAGTGCTTCTGCGCGCGCAAGATCGTCGCACGTGACGACACGCTCCACCGCTCCGAACGCCCGGTCGGCGAGCAGCACGCCGCGCATCACGCCCGGCAGCACGCCGCTCGTCAGCGGCGGCGTCACCCATTGGCCGTCGAGCTTCACGAACAGGTTCGAGCGCCCGCCTTCCGTCACCTCGCCTCGTTCGTTGACGAACAGCATGTCGAAACCGCCGAGCGCCTCCGCTGCCTGCCACGCACGGTCGTATTCGGCGCGGTGCGTCGTCTTGTGCAGCAGCAGCGCATCGCTCGCACGAGTCGGTGCGAAGCCGTGCGCGGACGCCAGCAGCACACCGACGGGCCCCGCCGGCAGCGGCTTGAGCGGTGCAGCGATGATCTCGATCGTGCCGTCCTTCGCGAGCGAAAGCTTCATCCGGTAAGCCCCGTCGCCGTCGAGCGCCGCGCAGCGCGCATCGATCTCGCGGCGCAATGCATCGGTGTCGAAGCGGAAGCCGAACGCATCCGCACTGCGCTGCAGCCGCGCGAGATGGCGCGCGAGATGCCGGATGCCGTCCGCACGGGTCGCGGCGGTGGTCTCGAACAGCTGGAAGCCGGGATCGGCGTCGGTCAGGAATCGCGCTTTCAATTCGCACTCCGCATATTCGTCGGCGGCGACGCTGTCGAGCACGATGCCCGCGCCGACGCCCATCATGCCGCGTCGCCGGCCGGCCGCCGCCGTTGCCGGGCCATGCGCATCGATCGTTTCGCCGGCAGCGGCACCGACCGCCTCGACGGTCAGTGTCCGGATCGCGACCGACAGGCAGAAATCGCCGCAGCCGGCCGCGCCGTCGGGCGACGCCTCGGTCGCGACATCCCGCGGGGCGTCGAGCCAGCCGATCGCACCGGTATAGAGCCCGCGCGGCGTCGACTCGATCGCGTCGATCAGCTCCATGGTCTTGTGCTTCGGCGCACCGGTGATCGACCCGCACGGAAACAGCGCGCGCAGCATCTGCGCAAACGTCGTGCCATCGCGCCAGCCGGCCTCGACCGTCGACGTCATCTGCCACACCGACGCATACGGTTCGACGGAGAACAGCGCCGGCACCTTGACGGTGCCCGTGCGCGCGATCCGCGATACGTCGTTGCGCAGCAGGTCGACGATCATCACGTTTTCCGCGCGGTTCTTCGGATCGTTCGCGAGGAACGCGGCAGCCGCCGCATCGTCGCGGGGATCGGCCGAACGCGGCGCGGTGCCCTTCATCGGCCGCGCGCGCAGCACGTCGCCGTGCTTCTCGACGAACAGCTCGGGCGAGCACGACACGACCCACTCGCCGCCGGGCAGCGCGATCAGCGCGCCGTACCGCACGGGCTGGCGCGCGCGCAGCCGCCGGTACAGCGCGAGCGGCGTGCCGAACACGTCGAAATTCAGCCGGTACGTGTAGTTGACCTGATACGAATCGCCTGCGCGCAGCGCATCGTGCACGGCGGCGATCGCCGCGTCGAACGCGTCGCGCGACACGCTTTTCGCGACATGCGCGACGCCCGCGATCGACGGCGGGCCGCCGCCATCCTGCTGCGCGAGCCACGCGTCGACTTCGTCGCGCGACAGGCGCTCGCAGCGCGCATACAGCAAAAAGCGCAGCGGGGCATGGCCCGGCTGCGCTCTTTCCAGATTGCGTCCGAATTCGTAATCGCCGACGACGACCGCATGCAGCCCGTCGCGCAGATCCTGCGCCACCGCCGCATCGAGTTCGTCGAGCCGTGCCGGATCCGTGCACACGCGCTCGTGCACGAAACCGGAATACAAACGACTCGACCGCGCGGACGCGGTCGAGTCGCAATCGTCCAAGAGCGCGAACGACGCGCTCTCGTTGCCTTCAGTCATGCCGTTACTCGAAGAAGCTCTTCACCCGGTCGAACCAGCTCTTGCTCTGCGGGCTGTGACGCGCACCGCCCTCGGCCAGCGACTTCTCGAACTGCTTGAGCAGGTCGCGCTGCTGGTCGGTCAGCTTCACGGGCGTCTCGACCTGCACGTGCACGTACAGATCGCCCGCGATGCTCGAACGCAAACCCTTGATCCCCTTGCCGCGCAGGCGGAACGTCTTGCCCGACTGCGTGCCTTCCGGCACCGGGAACGACGCACGGCCGGCCAGCGTCGGCACCTCGATCTCGCCGCCGAGTGCGGCGGTCGTGAACGGGATCGGCATCTGGCAGTGGAGATCGTCGCCGTCGCGCTCGAACACCGAGTGCGGCTTGATATGGATCTCGACGTACAGGTCGCCCGGCGGCCCGCCGTTGATGCCCGGCTCGCCATTGCCGGCCGAGCGGATCCGCATCCCGTCGTCGATGCCGGCCGGGATCTTCACTTCGAGCGTCTTGGTTTCCTTCACCTTGCCCGAGCCGTGGCAATGCACGCACGGTTCGGGGATGTAGGTGCCGGTGCCGTGACACTTCGGGCAGGTCTGCTGGATGCTGAAGAAGCCCTGCGACATGCGCACCGTGCCCTGGCCGTGACAGGTCGGGCAGGTTTCCGGCTTCGTGCCGGGCTTCGCACCCGACCCGTGACAGACTTCGCACGACACCCAGCTCGGCACGCGGATCTGCGTGTCGTAGCCGTGCGCGGCCTGCTCGAGCGTGATTTCCATGCTGTAGCGCAGGTCGGCGCCGCGATACACCTGCGGGCCGCCGCGGCCGCCGCGCGCGGCACCGCCCGCGGCCTGACCGAAGATGTCGCCGAAGATGTCGCCGAACGCGTCCGCGAAACCGCCGAAACCCTGGCCGCCCGCACCACCCATGTTCGGATCGACGCCCGCGTGGCCGTACTGGTCGTACGCCGCGCGCTTCTGGTCGTCCGACAGCATTTCATAGGCTTCCTTCACTTCCTTGAAATGCTCTTCCGCATCCTTGCTGTCCGGATTGCGGTCCGGGTGATACTTCATCGCAAGCTTGCGATACGCCTTCTTGATTTCGTCGTCGCTCGCATTCTTTGCGACGCCCAGAACCTCGTAGTAATCCCGTTTCGCCATATCGATTCACTGTGCCGTCGCGCGTCACACACGCGGCGGCTCCTTTCGCCCGCAGTAAAGTCTCTCGACTCGTCTGGCGCTGCGCCGTCCGCGGACGGCTCGCGCAGCACCCGCCAAAAAACAAATGTGCCCGGAGGGCCGCGAAGCCCGCCAGGCGTGGAGTCGATCCGGCCATCCGGAAGGAAAGACAGACCGCTGTTCAGCCGCGCCGCGCGCGTGTCGCGCGCGGCGTGCGGTGCCATGGCAACCCGGCTTAGTCCTTCTTCACTTCCTTGAACTCGGCGTCGACGACGTCGTCGGCAGCCTGCTGCGCACCGCCCGCGTGGGCCGCGCCTTCCGCTGCACCCGCCGCGCCGGCCTGCTGCGCCTGCATGTCGGCGTACATCTTTTCGCCGAGCTTCTGCGAAGCCTGACCGAGTTCCTCGACCTTCGCGTCGATCGCCGCCTTGTCGGCCGACGTATCCTTCAGCACGTCCTCGAGCGACTTCAGCGCCGCTTCGATCTTTTCCTTCTCGCCCGCGTCCAGCTTGTCGCCGTACTCGGTGAGCGCCTTCTTCGTGCTGTGGACCAGCGCGTCGCCCTGGTTGCGCGAATCAGCCAGCTCGCGCAGCTTGTGGTCTTCCGCTGCGTTCGCTTCCGCGTCCTTGATCATCTGATCGATTTCAGCGTCGGACAGGCCCGAGTTCGCCTTGATCGTGATCTTGTTTTCCTTGCCGGTCGCCTTGTCCTTCGCGCCGACGTGCAGGATGCCGTTCGCGTCGATGTCGAAGGTCACTTCGATCTGCGGCACGCCGCGCGGCGACGGCGGGATGCCTTCGAGGTTGAACTCGCCGAGCAGCTTGTTGCCTGCCGCCATCTCGCGTTCGCCCTGGAACACCTTGATCGTCACGGCCGACTGGTTGTCGTCCGCCGTCGAATACACTTGCGCGTGCTTCGTCGGGATCGTCGTGTTCTTGCTGATCATCTTCGTCATCACGCCGCCGAGCGTCTCGATACCGAGCGACAGCGGGGTCACGTCGAGCAGCAGCACGTCCTTGCGGTCGCCCGACAGGACCTGGCCCTGGATCGCCGCGCCAACTGCGACGGCTTCGTCCGGGTTCACGTCACGGCGCGGATCCTTGCCGAAGAACTCCTTCACCTTTTCCAGCACCTTCGGCATGCGCGTCTGGCCGCCGACCAGGATCACGTCGTCGATGTCCGACACCTTGACGCCTGCGTCCTTGATCGCGATGCGGCACGGTTCGATCGTGCGCTCGACGAGGTCTTCCACCAGCGCTTCCAGCTTCGCGCGGGTGATCTTCAGGTTCAAGTGCTTCGGGCCCGATGCGTCGGCCGTGATGTACGGCAGGTTGATTTCGGTCTGCTGGCTCGACGACAGCTCGATCTTCGCCTTTTCAGCGGCTTCCTTCAGGCGCTGCAGCGCGAGCACGTCCTTCGACAGGTCGACGCCCTGCTCCTTCTTGAACTCGCCGATGATGTAATCGATGATGCGCTGGTCGAAGTCCTCGCCGCCGAGGAACGTGTCGCCGTTGGTCGACAGCACTTCGAACTGCATTTCGCCGTCGACGTCCGCGATCTCGATGATCGACACGTCGAACGTGCCGCCGCCGAGGTCATACACGGCGATCTTGCGGTCGCCCTTCTCGACCTTGTCGAGACCGAACGCGAGCGCGGCTGCGGTCGGCTCGTTGATGATCCGCTTGACTTCGAGGCCCGCGATGCGGCCGGCGTCCTTGGTCGCCTGGCGCTGGCTGTCGTTGAAGTACGCCGGCACCGTGATCACGGCTTCCGTGACCGGCTCGCCGAGGTAGTCTTCGGCCGTCTTCTTCATCTTGCGCAGCACTTCCGCCGAAACTTGCGGCGGTGCGAGCTTCTCGCCGTGTGCCTCGACCCATGCGTCGCCGTTGTCGGCCTTGACGATGGTGTACGGCATCAGGCCGATGTCCTTCTGGACTTCCTTCTCTTCGAAGCGGCGGCCGATCAGGCGCTTCACCGCGAACAGCGTGTTCTTCGGGTTGGTCACCGACTGACGCTTGGCCGGCGCGCCGACGAGCACTTCGTTATCGTCCATGTAGGCGATGATCGAGGGCGTCGTGCGCGTGCCTTCCGAGTTCTCGATGACCTTGACCTGGTTGCCTTCCATGATGGCGACGCACGAGTTCGTGGTGCCGAGGTCAATACCGATGATCTTTCCCATTTTTTCCTAATCTCCAGAAATGCTTGTTTGCTGCGCAAAACCCCACGTTTTGGGGCGGATTCGCGCGCCAGAATTCAACTCTGTTCCCGAAATGCGTCCGGCCAGCCCGTTTTCAAGACCCGCCAAGCGATGCGGACATTAAATTTTTTCAATCGCCGCCGGTAGCTGGATCGTTCGGACCGCGGTCGTGCTCGCCCGGCTGCGTGCCGCCCGCCGCCGCGATCTTCGCGCGCGCCGCCGACACCGCCGCCTGGAACTGCGCGAGGCCATGCCAGCCGGTCGCGCGCCCGAGACGCTTGCCGCGGTGGAAGAAGAACCACGTCGGCACGCCGTGCAGGCCGAAGCGGCGCCCCAGCTCGTGGTGTTCGTACACGTTGCAGTGGAACCACTTCAGGTCCAGCGCGCGAATCGCGTCGGGCTGGGCAAGCATCGCCTTCTTCGCGATCTCGCAGTTGAAGCAGTCGACACCCCAGAAGAACACCACGGCGAGTGCGTCCCCCAAGGGGACTTCCTCCGGGGCGTCACCGGCGCCGTCGATGCCCGCGTCGAACGTGTCGACGGCGAGCCCCCGCATGTCGAAGGCCTCGAACGCGGCCGGATCGACGCCGGCGGGAACCATCGCGCCGGCCTTACTTCGGCTGCGCGACGGTGACGAGCGCCGGGCGCAGCACGCGGTCGGCGATCGTGTAGCCCTTTTGCAGCACGGCGACGACGGTGTTCGGCTCCTGCTCGGCCGGCACCATCGAAATCGCCTGGTGCTGGTGCGGATCGAACTTCTCGCCGACCGGGTTGATCGCGACGACGCGGCCCTTCTCGAGCGCGCTCGTCAGCTGGCGCAGCGTCAGCTCGACACCCTCGCGCACCTTCGCGATGTCGCCGGACGTGTCGCTGACGGCCGCCTCGAGGCTGTCCAGCACGGGCAGCAGGTGCTCCGCGAAGCTTTCGATCGCAAACTTGTGCGCCTTCGAGACGTCGTCCTGCGCGCGGCGGCGGACGTTCTCGGTCTCGGCCTTCGCCCGCAGGTAGCTCTCCTGCAGCTCGGCGACCTTGGCTTGAGCCTCCGCGAGCGCCGCGTCGGCTGCTTCGGCGCCAGGAGCAGCGCCTTGCGCCGCCTGCTTCTCGCTACCGATGTCTTCGGCCGATTGGGTAGCCGGGTTCTCTTGCGTGTTTTCCATGTCGCTGAAAGTCGATTAGAGGTTGAAGCCAAATCGGCAACCGCCAGCTCGTATACCGGCGGCACCGCACATTGTTGGTGCAAATAAGGGCGAAAACTGCAATTTCAAGAGGGTTATTCGCCGGCATTCGCCAATGCCGCGAAACAACCGCGCGGCGCGCCGCCCGATTGCGCGCATTTGCCGCCAAATCGGAGGAAACGGCCTGTAACAACGCTTACCCGACAAGTACTAGCTCGGCACAGGGGGCTGCACTACACTCCACTCAAGCGTCGGAAAAGCGTGTTAACCCCTAGCTGACCGCCGCCTGACATCCACCTGGCGCCGCATTCACCGTCCTGTCGAGGCGAGTACCGTGAAACTGACCTTTGCCATATCGGTGGTCGCGCTGGTACTGATCGCCGGCACCACCACCATCTGCCTGTCGGGAGCCGTCACCGACCGCACGACCGAATACGGAAGCGCGCTGGCGACGTTCGACCAGATGTTCAGCTCCCACCAGAAAATCTGTCGATGATGCGCCGGTCGCGCTTGGTCGGCCGGCCGTGCAGTTCGGCTGCCGGCTCGCGATAGGTGCGCCGCCGCTCCAGTTCGGCGAGCCGCGCGGCCCGCCCCGCTTCGGTTTCCTCGTAAAGCGTCTGCGCAATGCTCGCGGGCCCGCGCAGGTCGCAGATACCCAGCACGGCAATGTGCCAGACGACACCGTCGATCGCAATCTCGACCTCGTCGCCGACCCGCACGTCCTTGGCCGGCTTGACCGTCGCGCCGCCGATCTTCACGTGCCCCTTGTCGACCGCGTCGGACGCGAGCGAGCGGGTCTTGAAGAAGCGGGCCGCCCACAGCCATTTGTCGATGCGCAGCTTCGCGCCGGGTTCCGTCGAAATCCTGTAATTCATGTCAGCCTCCGCCGTGCCGCCGCCACGCGGCCGACCGCCCCCTCGGGGGCAGCACACGCCGTGCGCGCAGGGGCCGCGTCGTCATTTCAATTCACCGTTTCGGGTTGGGCGGCCTTCACGGGCCAGCCCTGCAGGTTCTCGGCGACGATCTCGCCGAGCGCGCCGATCCACGCGGGCGCGCCGTTCAGACACGGAATCCGGTGGAACGCCTGGCCGCCGCCGGCGATGAATTCGTCGCGCACTTCCATCCCGATCTCCTCGATCGTCTCCAGACAATCGGCCGTGAAACCGGGACAGAACACGTCGGCCCGCCGCACGCCGGCCTCGCCGAGCTCGCGCAGCGTCGGCGCCGTGTACGGCTGCAGCCACTCGGCCTTGCCGAAGCGCGACTGGAAGGTCACGCGGCATTCGAGCGTCGACAGCCCGAGCGCCGCCATCAACAGCGCGCCCGTCTGCTGGCACTGGTCGTGATAGGGGTCGCCGAGGTCGAGCGTGCGTTTCGGCACGCCGTGAAAGCTCAGCACGAGCTTGTCGCCGGCCGCGAAGTCGGGCCGGCCGTGCTGCGCCCAGTACTGGCGCACCTGCTCGGCGAGCGCGTGGATGTAGGCCGGATGGTCGGCGTAATGCCGCACCGTGCGCACTTCCGGCTGGTTGCGCATCCGCGCGAGCGCGCCGAACGCGGCATCGAATGCCGTCGCGGTGGTCGACGCCGAATATTGCGGATACATCGGCATCAGCAGCACGCGCTCGACGCCCGCGCGCTTGAACTGCGCAAGCGCCTGCGCAATGTTCGGGCTGCCGTAGCGCATCGCGTAGTCGACCATCACCTGGTAGCCGTTCGACGCGAGCAGGTGCCGCACGCCGTCGGTCTGGCGCTCGGTGTACACGCGCAGCGGCGAGCCCTCGGGCATCCAGACGGCCGCGTATTTCTTCGCGGACGCGCGCCCGCGCAGCGGCAGGATCAGCGTGCGCAGCAGCACCTGCCAGACGACCTGCGGGATTTCGACGACGCGGGGATCCGACAGGAATTCGGCCAGATAGCGCCGCACCGCGCGCGGGGTCGGGGCGTCGGGCGTGCCGAGGTTGATCAGCAGCACGCCGATGCGATGGGCAGCTGCGACGCTCGAAGGCGGCTCAAGATCGAAACGCATGGGCAGGAACGTGCTCGGGGCACGCAGTCGGACGGCCCTCAATTATAGCGGGCCGCCTCGCTCGGGTCGGCTGGCCGTTCGGCCGACTGGCGGCGCGCCCGGTGCCGCGGCACGATGGCGGAACGGTGTCGGCGCCGGCTACTGCTGGCTCAGTGTGAGCGACAGCAGGCGCGCGGTGATGTCGACGATCGGGATCACGCGGTTGTACGCCATGCGGGTCGGGCCGATCACGCCGAGCGTGCCGACGATCTGGCCGTTCACCTCGTACGGCGCGGTGACGACGCTCATTTCCTCGATCGGCACGAGCGTCGATTCGCCGCCGATGAAGATCTGCACGCCCTGGGCGTGGCTCGACACGTCGAGCAGTTGCAGGAGGCCCGTCTTTTGGTCGAATACGTCGAACAGCTTGCGCAGGCGCGCCATGTCGGACGACAGATCCGCCACTTCGAGCAGGTTGCGCTCGCCGGAAATGAGCACCGTGTCCTCGGTGTCGGGCACCTCGGTGCTGGCCGTCACGGCCGCGTGCATCAGCGTGGTCATGTCGCCGCGCAGCTGGTCGATCTCGTCGCGCAGGCGGCGGCGCACCTCGTCGAACGACAGGCCGGCGAAGTGCGCATTGATGTAGTTGGACGCCTCGGTCAGCTGCGACGGCGAATAGTCGCGCGGCGTCGCGAGCATCCGGTTCTGCACGTCGCCCTCGGGGGTGACGATGATCAGCAGGATGCGCTTGTCCGACAGGCGCATGAACTCGATCTGCTTGAACACGTGGCTGCGGCGCGGTGTCAGCACGACGCCCGCGAACTGCGACAGGTTCGACAGCACGCTCGCCGCGGCCGCCACCACCCGCTGCTGCGGTTCGCCGGCCTGCAGCGTGTTCTGTACCTGCCGCGCGACGGCCTCGGCGTCGATCGGCGCCTCGACCGTCAGCATCGTGTCGACGAACAGGCGATAGCCCCGCGGCGTCGGGATGCGGCCGGCCGACGTGTGCGGGCTCGACACGAGGCCGAGCTCCTCCAGGTCGGACATCACGTTGCGGATCGTCGCCGGGCTCAGCTCAAGCCCGGAATAACGGGACAACGTGCGCGAGCCGACCGGCTGACCGTCGGCGATATACCGTTCGATCAGGGTTTTCAGGAGGGTTCGTGCGCGAGGATCTAGCATGGTGGAAAATTTTAGCGCAACCGCGCGACCGCGGCGAGTATCCACGGCCACCGTCGCGCAGCCCGACCCGATCCGGCCCCGTCTGTGCACAGCCGGTTCTTTTCGTCAACGAGCTATGGTGTAATGCCGGCATGAAAACCGGTAATCAGTTCAACACTGTCGCGCTCGTCGGCCGGAGCAACACGCCCGGTATCGCCGAGCCGCTCGCCACGCTGGCTGGCTGCATCGCGAAGCTCGGCTTCGAGGTCGTGTTCGAGGCCGACACCGCGCGCGAGATCGGCATCTCCGGCTATCCGGCGCTCACCCCGGCGGAAATCGGGGCGCGCGCGGACGTGGCGGTCGTGCTCGGCGGCGACGGCACGATGCTCGGCATCGGGCGCCAGCTCGCGCCGTACAAGACACCGCTGATCGGGATCAACCACGGGCGGCTCGGCTTCATCACGGACATCGCGGCGGCCGACATGCAGGCGCGCGTCCCGGTGATCCTGTCGGGCAAGTTCGAGCGCGAGGAGCGCTCGCTGCTCGAGGCCCGGATCATGCGCGACGGTGAGCCGATCTACCACGCGATCGCGTTCAACGACGTCGTCGTGACCCGCAGCGGCTTCTCGGGGATGGTCGAGCTGCGCGCGTCGGTCGACGGCCGCTACATGTACAACCAGCGTTCGGACGGCCTGATCGTCGCCACGCCGACCGGCTCGACCGCATACGCGCTGTCGTCGGCCGGCCCGATCCTGCATCCGCAGCTTCAGGGCATCGTGCTCGTGCCGATCGCGCCGCATGCGCTGTCGAACCGGCCGATCGTGCTGCCCGACGATTCGAAGATCGCGATCCAGATCGTCGGCGGGCGCGACGTCAACGTGAACTTCGACATGCAGTCGTTCACCGCGCTGGAGCTGAACGACACGATCGAGGTGCGCCGCTCGAAGCACACGGTGCCGTTCCTGCACCCGATCGGCTACAGCTACTACGCGACGCTGCGCAAGAAGCTGCACTGGAACGAACACGCATCGAACGAAGACGACAAGGCGTCCTGACGCACCTCCGCCCGACACCATGCTCCGCCACCTCTCGATTCGCGACTTCGTCATCGTCGCCGCGCTCGATCTCGAATTCGACAGCGGCTTTACCGTCTTTTCCGGCGAAACCGGCGCCGGCAAATCGATCCTGATCGACGCCCTGGCCCTCGCGCTCGGCGAACGCGCCGACGCGAGCGTCGTGCGCGCCGGCTGCGGCCGTGCCGACATCACCGCCGAGTTCACGCCGCACGACCGCGTCGCGCGCTGGCTCGACGAACACGCGTTCGACGCCGAGGACACCGTGATGCTGCGCCGCGTGATCGACGCGAACGGCCGTTCGCGCGCGTTCATCAACGGCACCAGCGCGACGCTCGCGCAGCTGCGCGAGCTCGGCGAGATGCTGGTCGACATCCACGGCCAGCACGCGCACCAGCTGCTGATGCGGCCCGACGCGCAGCGCGAGCTGTTCGACACGCACGCGGGGCTCGTCGCCGATGCCGCGAACGTCGCACGCGCATGGCGCGTATGGCGCGACGCGACACAGGCGATCGATGCCGCGAAGGCACACGAGCGCGAGTTGCAACTCGAACGCGAGAAGCTCGCATGGCAGCTCGCCGAACTCGACAAGCTCGCGCCGCAACCGGGCGAATGGGACGAAGTCGGCAGCGAGCACAAGCGCCTGTCGCATTCGGCGAACCTGATCGCCGGCGTACAGGGCGCGCTCAACGCGCTGTCGGAGGCCGACGACGCGATGCTCCCTCAACTCGGCGCGATCGTGTCGAAACTGCGCAGCCTGGCCGATTACGACACCGGCCTCGGCGACGCGCTTGCGTCGCTCGAACCGGCCGAGATCCAGCTGCAGGAAGCCGTCTATTCGCTGTCGCACTACGCGCAGCGCCTCGATCTCGACCCGGCCCGGCTCGCCCAGGTCGAAACGCGCCTCGACGCGCTGCACTCGACCGCCCGCAAGTTCCGGCTGCCGCCCGACACGCTGCACGAGGAACATGCGGCACGCCGCGCTCAGCTCGCCGCGCTCGACGCGGCCGCCGATCTCGGCGCGCTCGAAGCCGTGCAGGCGCAGGCATGGGAGGCCTATCTCGCCGACGCAAAACACCTGTCGAAGGCGCGCGCGCAGGCAGCCAGAACGCTCGGCACGGCCGTCACGGCCGGCATGCAGGAACTGTCGATGGCGGGCGGCAGCTTCGACGTCACGCTCGTGCCGCTCGCCGACGGCGGCCCGCACGGGCTCGAGCAGGTCGAATTCCGTGTCGCCGGGCACCCCGGCGTGCCGCTGCGGCCGCTCGCGAAAGTCGCGTCGGGCGGCGAACTCGCGCGGATCAGCCTCGCGCTCGCAGTGATTGCGAGTGCGGCCAGCCCGACGCCCACGCTGATTTTCGACGAAGTCGACACGGGGATCGGCGGCGGCGTCGCCGAAGTGGTCGGCCGCCTGCTGCACCAGCTCGGGCGCAACCGCCAGGTGCTGTGCGTGACGCACCTGCCGCAGGTCGCCGCCCGCGGCGACCATCACTTCCAGGTCGCGAAGGGCGCCGACGACCGCGGCGGCACCGTCTCGTCGGTCAACCCTCTCGACAGGGCGAGCCGTGTCGAGGAAGTCGCGCGGATGCTCGGCGGGCTCGAGATCACCGCGACGACGCGCAAGCACGCGAAGGAAATGCTGGCGGCCTGACGCCGCCACCCGTTACCCGTTTGTCGCATGCAAAAAGACCGGCGCCCGCGCCGGTCTTTTCCGTGGAGCGGCCGCTCGCTCGCGTGCGCCCTGCCCCGCCATTCGAACGCCCGACTCAAACGCCCGTTTCAACCGCCCCGAACACGCGTTCCCACAGCGCCGTCACGGCCGCCCGCTCGTCGGCCACCAGGGCCGGATCGACCCGCGCCTTCTCCATCCCGTCGAGCCGCAGCTTGTGCTGCAGCTTGCGGTACTTGCGGTACGCGGCGCCGACGCGCTCGGCCTCGTCCTCGCCCATCAGGCCAAACCGCGCGACCTCGCGCAGCAGCGCGATATTGCCGGTGTTGCGGATCAGCTCGGCGTCGCTCGACGCATGCAGCAGCACCCAGTACTGGACGATGAACTCGATGTCGACCATCCCGCCGCGATCGTGCTTCAGGTCGAACAGCTCGGTCTGGTTCGGGTGGCCGGCGAACACCTTGCCGCGCATGTCGACGATTTCCTTCGCGAGCACGCCCCCGTCGCGCGGCGTCGTCAGCACCTGCTGGCGAATCGCCTCGAAGTCCGTGCCGATCTGCGTGTCGCCCGCGCTGTAGCGCGCGCGCGTCAGCGCCTGGTGCTCCCAGACCCACGCCGTGTTCGCCGCATCGCCCTCGCGCAGCTGGTAGCGGCGGAACGCGTCGAGATCGGTGACCAGCAGCCCGGCCTCGCCGTTCGGCCGCAGCCGCAGGTCGATGTCGAACAGCGCGCCCGCGCCGGTGGCGGTCGTGAGCCACGTGATCAGCCGGCGCGTGAACGTCGTGTAGACGTCCGCCGAGCGCTCGTCGGGGTCGTCGTACAGGAAGATCAGGTCGAGATCCGATGCGTAGCCGAGCTCCTTGCCGCCGAGCTTGCCGTACGCGATCACCGCGAACTTCGGCGCGTCGCGATGGCGCTTCGCGAGCTGCGACCAGACCACTTCGATCGTCACGTCGAGCACCGCGTCGGCCAGCTCGGACAGGCGGTCGCTCACATGCTCGACCGACAGCTGCCCCGCCAGATCGATCAGCAGGATGCGGAACACCTCCGCATGCTGCGCGTGGCGCAGCAGGTCCATCTGCTGCTCGGGGCCGTCGGCAGCCGCGAGGCGCGCACGCAATGCGTCCTTGAACGCGGGCCAGTCGAACGGGCTCGCGATCGCCTCGTCGTCGAGCAATTCGTCGAGCAGCTGCGGATGGCGAATCAGGTAGCCGCCGCCCCAGCGCGTCGCGCCGAGCACCGACAGCACGCGGTCGAGCGCGGCCGGATACTCGGTCAGGAGCGCGAGATAGACGCCGCGCCGGCTGACCGTCTCGAGCAGGTCGAACAATCGCACGATGGTGTCGTCGCGGCGCGCGGCGTCGATCCGCGGCGCGGCCTCGAGCGCACGCTGCGCGACGCTGTCGAAACGCTGCCGGCTCTTTTCCGGCAGGCCCGAGTAGCGCGACGACTGCCAGATCGCACGCAGCCGCGCGAGCACGGCTGCCGGATCGGCGAAGCCCAGCCCGTCGAGGCGCGCGAGCAGCGCGTCGTCCTCGCCGTCGTCGGCCAGCGCCCCGCTCCAGATCCACCCGGCCGCCGTGTCCTCACCCGCCGCGCACGGGCCGCCGCTCACCTTGTCTGCGAAGATCTGGTCGAACTGCGCCTCGACGAACGTGCGGTAGCCATCGAGCACCGTCATCAGCGCCGCATAGTCGGCAAAGCCGAGCGACGCGGCCAGCACCGCGCGCTCGTCCGGATCGACCGGCATCGCGTGGGTCTGTGCGTCGTCGCGGTACTGCAGCCGGTGCTCGAGCGTGCGCAGGAAATTGTAAGCATCGGTCAGGCGCTCGCGCACGTCCTCGCCGATCAGCCCGCGCGCCTGCGCATGGCGCAGCACCGCGAGCGTCGGCCGCACGCGGAACTCCGCATCCTGGCCGCCGCGGATCAGCTGGAACACCTGCGCACTGAATTCGATCTCGCGGATCCCGCCGCGCCCGAGCTTGATGTCGTCGGCCTTGTCGGGCCGCATCGACGCGCGGCGCGCGGCTTCGTGGCGAATCTGCTGGTGCAGCGAACGGATCGCGCCGATCACGCCGAAGTCGAGATAGCGGCGGTATACGAACGGCTTGACGATCGCTTCGAGCTGCGTCGCGAGCCGCTGCGCCGCGTCGCTGTCGCCCTCCGACACGAGTCGCCCCTTGATCCACGCGTAGCGCTCCCATTCGCGCCCCTGCACGTAGAAATACTCCTCGAGCATCCCGAGGCTGCAGACGAGCGGCCCCGAATCACCGTTCGGGCGCAGCCGCATGTCGACGCGAAACACATAGCCGTCGGCCGTGACCTCGGACAGCACGCCGATCAGGCGCCGGCCGAGCCGCGTGAAATATTCCTGCGTGGACAGCGGCGAGCGCGTGCCGCCGGCCGTCTCACCGTCGTCCTCGTAGACGAAGATCAGGTCGATGTCCGACGACACGTTCAGCTCGCGGCCGCCGAGCTTGCCCATCCCGACCACGCCGAGCGCGACGCGCTGGCCGTCGGCGCCGCGCGGCTCGCCGTACATCGCCTCGAGCTCGGCGGACAGCAGCGCGAGCGAGCGCTGCACGGCCACTTCGGCGAGATCGGTCATCGCGGACGTCACCTCGGCGACGTCCGCGACTCCGCGCAGGTCGCGCTCCGCGACCGCGCCGAACACCTCGATACGCAACTGCCGCAGCGCGCGCTTCAGTTGCTCGTCGCTCGGCGCGGCGGTGCCGGCCGGCCCCGCGAGCAGTTCGGTCAGGCGCGCGTCGAGCTGCGCGCGGGACAGCGGTGCGGCGGCCCACGCGGCGATCTGGTCGGACAGCGCGGGGCGCGCGGCAGCCGCGCGGGCGAGATAGCGGGAGTAGGACGGGCTGATCAGGGCGGAAGCGTCGGTCATCGAGAAGCGGGCCTGGCGGTAAGGCCCGCCGCCCGGGGTAAACGCGTGCGCGCCCCGCTGCCGACAAGCCCCATGGACTCGGCGCGGCATCGCGCGACGCGGATGCGCCGCCGCGACACCGCGCGCCGGAAAGCCCGTGCCGCGCTGCCGCAACGGCCGCCGGCACGAACCCGTGTGATACATTTCAACGTCAGTCTGCAAAACTACCATATCGCCGCCCTTCCGCCGCATGTCCGACCGTCAGGAATCCGCCGTAGCTGCGCCCGAAGCGGGACCTCCGAAGCACGATCATCCGGTCCTGCGCCACGTGTTCAGGGTGACGCTGGCAGTCGGGATCGGCACGTACTTCGTCGCGTCCGGCGCATTCCTCGGGCTGCGCTACGTGGTCCTGCCGCGCATCGACGAATTCCGCCCGCGCATCGAGCGCGCGGTGTCCGACAAGCTCCACGCGCAGCTTTCGATCGGCAAGCTGTCTCCCCACTGGTCCGGCATGCAGCCGGGCGTCGAAGTCGCCAACCTCACCATTCGCGGCCGTGACGGCCAGATCGCGCTGTCGGTCCCGCACGCGACGGCCGCGCTGTCCTGGATGTCGCTGCTGCGGCTGTCGCCCGCGCTGTCGAGCCTGATCGTCGACCACCCGGACCTCGTCGTCGCGCGCGCCGCCGACGGCTCGCTGAGCGTCGCGGGCGTCGGCGTCGCGACCACCCACGGCGGCAACGACACGTTCGGCACGTGGCTGCTGAAACAGGAAGCGATCGTGCTGCGCAACGGCACGCTGCGCTGGCGCGACGCGCAGCACGACGCGCCGGAGCTCGCGCTGTCGGGCATCCGCCTCGCGGTGCTCAACCAGGGCCGCGTGCACAAGGCCGCGCTGCAGGCGCCCGCGAACGGCACGCTGCTGCTCGGCCCGCTCGATTTCCGCGCGCGCTTCAGGCACAAGCCGCTTGGGCCGATCGGCAAGCCGACCAACTGGACGGGCGACGCGTATCTGTCGACCGGCCCGGTCGACCTGCAGACGCTCGGCCGCTATCTCGACCTGCCGCTCACGATCCATGCGGGCCGGATCGACAACGCGATCTGGGCGACCTTCCAGGACGGCCACCTGCGTTCCGCGGGCGGCGACCTGCAGGGCGCCGACGTCGTGCTGCGCGTGCGGCCGACCCAGCCGCGCCTCGACGTGCCGACGGTCGGGTTCGGCTGGGACATGGCGCTGAACGCCGGCCGCGACTACACGCTGCACCTGACGCGTTTCAACGCCGAGCTCGGCCAGCCGCCGCTGCCGGACGGCACGCCGCTCTCCCGCTCGCTGGCGCTGTCGACGCTGACCGCCCGCTACCGCGTGCCGGCCGCCGACCAGGGACAGCTGCTGAGCGTCGTCGGCGACCGCGTCGATCTCGGCATCCTCAGCGAGTTCATCCGCGGGCTGCCGCTGCCGGCGCGCCTGCGTAACGAGCTGATCAAGCTCGACCCGCGCGGGATGGTGTCGAACTATCACATCGAGGTCGAACGCGCGAAGCCGGCGCGGGCCGACCTCGCCGAAGAAGAGCGGCGCACGGGCGCCGCGCCGATCGTCCGCTACCGCTTCCTCGGCGACCTGCAGGGCATCAGCGTCGCCGCGCAGGAGCCGCCGCCGGGCCTGTCCCCGCGCGGTCATCCGCGCGCCGGCTGGCCAGGCGTCGAGAATTTGTGGGGCCGCATCGACGCGAACGAAACGGGCGGCAACGCGCACTTCGACACCGTCAACGCGGCCGTCACGGTGCCCGGCGAATTCGACGAGCCGCGCCTGACCTTCGACCGGCTGCGCGGCAACGCGAAATGGGTCATCACGCCGGCGCCGGGCGAAAAGCACGCGCGCGTCGACGTGACCCTGCCCGACCTGCTCGTCGCCAACCCCGATGCCGAGATCGCCGTGTCGGGCTCGTACTCGAACCCCGGCCACGGCCGCGGTTCGCTCGACCTGCGCGCGGATTTCGCGCGCGCATCGGTGGCACGCATTCCACGCTACCTGCCGACCGGGATGTCCGAGCACCTGCGCGACTATCTCGGTCATGCGCTGCAGGACGGCAAGGTAACCCGGGGCGCCTCGATCGTCGCGCGCGGCCCGCTCGAGAAATTCCCGTTCGAACACGAGCCGGATGCCGGCGTGTTCCATATCGTCGCGCCGTTCACCGGCGGGCGCTTCGAGCCGACGCCGTACCCGCCGCGCAAGCTCGCGAACGGCACGCCGAGCGTGTGGCCGGCCCTCGACGGGATCGACGGCGTATTCGAGCTCGCACAGAACAAGCTGCGCTTCGACATCGCGCGCGCGCATTACAAGCGGGTCGCGCTGACGAAGGTCGCGGGCCGCATCGACGACCTCGGCAACCCGTCGAAGTCGCCGCTCGTCATCGACGGCCATGCGCAAGGCCCGCTCGCCGACCTGATCGACTACGCGGACAACAGCTCGCTCGGCATGATGAGCGGGCACATCGGCCAGCGGATCGATGCGCAGGGGCCCGCGTCGCTCGCGCTCAAGATCACGATTCCGCAACACGTTCCGCATCCGCATACGCACGTCGAAGGTGCGCTCGCGTTCGGCGGCAACACGCTGTCGACCGAAGGTGTGCCGCCGCTGTCCGCGCTGCGCGGCAGCGTGCAGTTCACCGAGGCCGGCGCGTCACTGCGCGACCTGTCGGGGCGCTTGCTCGGCGGCCCGGTGCACGCGAGCGGCAACTTCCAGTCACACGGCCCTTACACGGTGGACGTCGACGGCAAGCTCGCACTCGACGCGGCGCGCGGCCTGAATCTGCGCGGCACGGCTGCGGCGCTGCTCGAGCACGTGGTCGGCGACGCGCCGTACCAGCTCGCCGTGCGCGGTGCGCCGGGCCGCCTGCCGGAAGTCACCGCGCATTCCGACCTGACGGGTGTTGCGCTGAACTTCCCGGCGCCGTTCGCGAAGCCGGCCGGCACGCCGATGCCGTTCCGCTTCACGCTGCAGCCCGCGGCCCAAGCCGACGGCAAGCGCCTCGAGCATGCCGACCTGACGCTCGGCCCCGTGTCCGCGACCTACCTGCTCGACGCGACGCGCGGCCAGCCGCTGCGCGCGGTGCGCGGCGCGATGGGCATCCACCGGATGCCCGACCTGCCGCAGGACGGTGTGAGCGCGGCCGTCGACGTCGACGAACTGGACGCCGACGCATGGCTCGCGCTGGCCCGCACGCTGCAGCCCGAACAGCCGCGCCCGCCGGAGCCGCAGACAGCCCCGCGCATCGACGTCGCGAGCTTCACGCCGAAGCGCTTCGCGCTCCACTTCGGCACGCTGAAGCTGCTCAAGCGCAACTGGGAGAACGTGATCGTCGGCGCGTCGCACGTCGACGAGCTGTGGCAGGCGAACATCGCGTCGAACCAGGTATCGGGCTACCTGTCGTGGGCGCCCGGCGGCGGCCACAACGGCGCGGGCGTGCTGAATGCGCGGCTCGCGAAGCTCGTGATTCCGCAAAGCGCGCAGCACGACCTCGTCGGCCGCGCGATGAACCTGCCGACGCCGACCGACCGGCCGATGCCGTCGGTCGACCTGATCGTCGACCAGGTCGTCGCGCGCGACCACGACATCGGCCGCCTGGTCGTCAACGCGCGCAACATCGAAGAGGACGGTGCGCCCGTCTGGCAACTCGACAAGCTGGAGCTGGCGAACCCGGCCGCGAAGCTGACGGCGACCGGCAACTGGCGCACGTCGCGCCGCGCGCTCGCCCGCGGTGTCGACCAAAGCGACGCGCCGCGCCGCAGCGTGTTCGACTTCAAGCTCGACATCGGCAACGCGGGCGCGCTGCTCGACCGCGTCGGCCTGCCGCGCACGCTCGCGGACGGCCACGGCACGGTGACCGGCAAGGTCGGCTGGCGCGGCGGCCCGACCGCGGTCGACCTCCCGTCGCTCGGCGGCCAGGTCGCCGTTGACCTCGAGCACGGCCAGATCCTGAAGGTCGATCCGGGCGCCGCGAAGCTGCTCGGCGTGCTGAGCCTGCAAAGCCTCGCGCGCTTCCTGACGCTGAATTTCCGCGACGTGGTCGGCAAGGGGCTGCCGTTCGACAAGATCACCGGCACCGGCCGGATCTCGAACGGGATCGCACGCACCGACGACTTCTCGATGACGACGGCGCCGGCGAACGTGACGGTGCGCGGCGCGGTCGACCTCGGCACCGAGACGCAGGACCTGCATGCGCACGTCGCGCCGAAAATCGGCGCCGGCTCGGCGGCGATTGCGGCCGCGATCATCAATCCCCTGCTCGGCGTCGGCGTGCTGGCCGCGAACTACGCGCTGTCGGAGACGCTGTCGCACGCGTTCGCGCTCGACTACTCGATCACGGGCTCGTGGGCCCATCCGCACATCGAGCGGGTGCGGGGCGATCAGGGTAAGATGAATCACGGTCCGGCCGATGCGGCGCCCCATTGATCGATCCATGGTGCCGGGCCGCACCCCATTTATGACGCAACCGACTCTGCGATGACCGATCACACCCGTTCCGCCACGCCCTTTCGGGTCGCCGCGCTGCAGATGGTGAGCACGCCGGACGTCGCGCGCAATCTCGCCGAAGCCGGCCGCCTGATCGCGGAAGCGGCCGGCGACGGCGCCCAACTCGTGCTGCTGCCCGAGTATTTCTGCTTCATGGGCCACCGCGACACCGACAAGCTCGCGCTCGCCGAGCCCTACCGCGATGGTCCGATCCAGCGCTTCCTCGCGGATGCCGCGCGCCGTCACGGCATCTGGGTGATCGGCGGCACGCTGCCGCTGCAGGCGCCGGAACCCGACCGCGTGCTGAACACGACACTTGTGTTCGACCCGTCCGGTAACGAGGCGGCCCGCTACGACAAGATCCACCTGTTCAACTTCGAGAAAGGCGACGAATCGTTCGACGAGGCGCGCACGATCCGCGCGGGCGACACGGTCGTCGCGTTCGACGCGCCGTTCGGGCGGGTCGGCCTGTCGGTCTGTTACGATCTGCGCTTTCCGGAGCTGTATCGCAGGATGGGCGACTGCGCGCTGATCGTCGTGCCGTCGGCGTTTACGTATACGACGGGCCGCGCGCACTGGGAAATGCTGTTGCGCGCACGGGCCGTCGAGAACCAGTGCTACGTGCTGGCAGCCGCGCAGGGCGGCAAGCACGAGAACGGCCGCCGCACCTGGGGCCACAGCATGCTGATCGACCCGTGGGGCGAGATCGTCGCGGTCCGCGACGAAGGCGCAAGCGTCGTGGCCGGCGCGCTCGATCCGCAGCGCATCGCCGACGTGCGCCAGAGCCTGCCCGCATGGCGGCATCGTGTGCTGGCCTGAACCGCTGAACCGCCCCGGCGCTTGAAACGCCGCCCGGCCAACCCATCTGCCCAGAACGCACCCGACAACTTTTTGAGAACCCTCGATACCCGCATGAACATCATCGAACCCGGCATCCGCAATCTTGCGCTGGCGAAGGACATCCTCCTCACGCCGTACGGCCTCGACGAGAGCCTGCTCACGCGCACGATCGCCGACATCTTCACGCATCGCGTCGACTACGCGGACCTGTACTTCCAGGCAACCCGCAGCGAAGCGTGGAGCCTCGAGGAAGGCATCGTGAAGTCGGGCAGCTTCAGCATCGACCAGGGCGTCGGCGTGCGCGCGGTCGCGGGCGACCGCACCGCGTTCGCGTACTCGGACGACCTGTCGCCAGAAGCCATCGCCCAGGCGGCCGCGGCCACCAAGGCGATCGCGGCGGCCGGCGGCGGCCGCCAGAAGATCAAGGCCGCGACGTCGCTGAAGGGCATCTCGGGCCGCGACCTGTACCTGCCGTCCGATCCGCTCGCGTCGCTCGACGCGACGGCCAAGGTCAAGCTGCTCGAGCGCATCGAGCAGATGGCGCGCGGGCGCGATCCGCGCATCACGCAGGTGATGGCGGGCCTCGCCGGCGAATACGACGTCGTACTGGTCGCGCGCAGCGACGGCGCGCTCGCAGCCGACATCCGCCCGCTCGTGCGCGTGTCTGTCACGGTGATCGCCGAACAGAACGGCCGTCGCGAGATCGGTTCCGGCGGCGGCGGCGGCCGCTTCGACTACGGCTACTTCACCGATGACATCCTGTCGCGCTACGTCGACGACGCCGTGCATGCGGCGCTCGTGAACCTCGACGCCCGCCCCGCGCCGGCCGGCGCGATGACGGTCGTGCTCGGGCCAGGCTGGCCGGGCGTGCTGCTGCACGAGGCGATCGGCCACGGCCTCGAGGGCGACTTCAACCGCAAGGGCTCGTCGGCATTCGCGGGCCGGATCGGCGAGCAGGTCGCCGCGAAGGGCGTGACCGTCGTCGACGACGGCACGCTGCCGAATCGCCGCGGCTCGCTGAACATCGACGACGAAGGCAACCCGACGCAGTGCACGACGCTGATCGAGGACGGCATCCTGAAGGGCTACATCCAGGACACGCTGAACGCGCGCCTGATGAAGATGCCCATCACCGGCAACGCGCGGCGCGAGTCTTACGCAGCGCTGCCGATGCCGCGCATGACCAACACATACATGCTCAACGGCGACAAGGATCCGCAGGAAATCATCGCGTCGGTGAAGAACGGCCTGTACGCGGTGAACTTCGGCGGCGGCCAGGTCGACATCACGAACGGCAAGTTCGTGTTCTCGGCGTCCGAGGCGTACATGATCGAGAACGGCAAGGTCACCTATCCGGTGAAGGGCGCGACGCTGATCGGCAGCGGCCCCGAATCGCTGAAGTACGTGAGCATGATCGGCAACGACATGTCGCTCGACTCGGGCGTCGGCGTGTGCGGCAAGGAAGGCCAGAGCGTGCCGGTCGGCGTCGGCCAGCCGACCCTGCGGATCGACAAAATGACGGTCGGCGGTACGGCATAACCGCATCGCGGCGCAGACAATCCGCGCATTTTGACAAAAACGCGCGGATTGTCCGCATTTTTGAACACCCCCGGTTGCCAGCCGCACGGCGACGGGGTATAAATTCCGAATCAACTTTTTTGACGAACCGAATCTCCGTCATGTCCGCCAAGTTTTATTTTTACTTTTTTTGGCATCTCAGACCGCTGGCGGATCGAGAGGGTTGATGGCGCGTAAAGCGCAACCGAAATTCCCGAAAAACCGCCGGCGAACCCGGCGGTTTTTTTTCGCCCTTCGCCACCCGATCGCCGCCGCAGCGGGTTCCGCGGCCCCGACCGAAACCACTGAATCGCTTGAATTGATGAATCTGCCGCACGCCCACTGACCGAACGGCGCCCGGAACAAGGAGAAACAGCATGCCCCCGCACAACACCGACGACGTCCGTATTCGCGAACTCAAGGAACTGACGCCGCCCGCCCACCTGATCCGCGAATTCGCGTGCTCCGAGGCCGCGTCCGAACTGATCTACAACTCGCGCGAGTCGATGCACCGCATCCTGCACGGGATGGACGACCGGCTGATCGTCGTGATCGGGCCGTGCTCGATCCATGACACGAAGGCGGCGATCGAGTACGCGGGGCGGCTCGTGAAGGAGCGCGAGCGCTTCCAGGGCGAACTGGAAATCGTGATGCGCGTGTACTTCGAGAAGCCGCGCACGACGGTCGGCTGGAAGGGGCTCATCAACGATCCGCACCTGGACAACAGCTTCAAGATCAACGAAGGGCTGCGCACCGCGCGCGAACTGCTGCTGCAGATCAACGAGATGGGGCTGCCGGCCGCGACCGAATACCTCGACATGATCAGCCCCCAGTACATCGCCGACCTGATCTCGTGGGGCGCGATCGGCGCGCGCACGACCGAGTCGCAGGTGCACCGCGAACTGGCGTCGGGGCTGTCGTGCCCGGTCGGCTTCAAGAACGGCACCGACGGCAACGTGAAGATCGCGGTCGACGCGATCAAGGCCGCGTCGCAGCCGCACCATTTCCTGTCGGTGACCAAGGGCGGTCACTCGGCGATCGTGTCGACGGCCGGCAACGAGGACTGCCACGTGATCCTGCGCGGCGGCAAGACGCCGAACTACGACGCGGACAGCGTGAACGCCGCGTGCGCGGACATCGGCAAGGCCGGCCTCGCGGCGCGCCTGATGATCGACGCGAGCCACGCGAACAGCTCGAAGAAGCACGAGAACCAGATCCCCGTGTGTGCGGACATCGGCCGCCAGGTCGCAGCCGGCGACGAGCGCATCGTCGGCGTGATGGTCGAGTCGCACCTCGTCGAGGGGCGTCAGGACCTGAAGGAAGGCTGCCCGCTGACCTACGGCCAGAGCATCACCGACGCGTGCATCGCGTGGGACGACAGCGTGAAGGTGCTCGAAGGTCTCGCGGAATCGGTGAAGGCACGCCGCGTCGCGCGCGGCAGCGGCAACTGACAGACGACACCGGTCCGAACCATGACAACCCGCTTGCCGGCGGGTTGCCATGGTTCGACTGTGGTCAGCATTGGGTTCTGCTAGACTAGCTAACACTCCCTAGCTAATCGGAGGTACTCATGTCGACCGTCAACATGCATGATGCCAAGTCGCGGCTCTCAAGTCTCGTCGAGGCGCTTGAATTGGGGCGCGAGTCCGAAGTGGTGATCGCCCGCAATGGCCATCCGGTCGCCCGCATCGTTCCCTACACCGCGCCGCGCCGCATCGGCGCCGCTCGCCAGCTGCTTGCCGGCCTGAACATCCCGACGACCGTCGAAGCATTCAATGCCGGCGACGAATCGATCGCGGCCGATTTTGACGCCAGCGCCGAGCGGGGGCTCGCACCGTGAAGCTGTTACTCGATACGCATATCGCGCTCTGGGCCGCGGAAGGCGCGTCGCAACTTTCGCCGACCGCTGCCGCATTGATCGAGGATCCGCAAAACACGCTGTATGTCAGCGCCGCGTCCATCTGGGAAATTGCGATCAAGTATCGCAAAGGCAACCTTCCCGTTCATCCGCGCGATGCCCGCTCGGCGTTCCGTCTGGCAGGCTTCGCGGAGTTGCCAATTAGCAGCGATCACGCTGAAGCGGTCGCCGTGTTGCCGGATTTCGCTGATCATGCCGATCCGTTCGACCGCGTGATGGTCGCGCAAGCGCTACATGAAGGCATGCCATTCGTCAGTGCCGATCCGAAGGTATGGCGCTACCACGCAACGCTGATGCTGCGCGCCTGAAGTCGCCCGCCTGGCGCAGCACGAACAAAAGCCCGGCTCGCGCCGGGCTTTTGCATTGCCTTGGCCGGAACCAGCCGTCAGATCCTCACTCGAGCGCGCCCGAGCCGAAGATCTCGGTATTGATGCGTTCCGGCGCGACGCCGAGCGCGACCAGCGCATCGCGTTGCGCCTTCATGAACGCGATCGGGCCGCAGATGTAGTAGTCGGCGTCCGGCACAAGCGCGTATTGCTTCACGCGTTCCGGCGTCAGGCGCCCTTCGAGGTCGTGATCGACGCCGACGCGATCATTCGGGCCCACCAGCTCGTACAGCACCGTGCGCTTCACGTTCGCGTGCGCGCGCACTGTATCGTTCAGCCAGTCCCGGAACGCGTGCACCGCGCCCGAACGACAGGCGTGGACGAACCGCACCTCACGCTTGCTGCCTTCGGCGACCAGCGTCGATGCCATCGACACCATCGGCGTCAGGCCAACGCCGCCGGAGATCAGCACGACCGGCGTGTCGACGCCGCGCTTCAGCGAGAATTCGCCCATCGGCGCGGTCACCTCGACGATCGCGCCCTCCTCCACGCCGTCATGCATCAGCGTCGACACCTTGCCGGCCGGAATGGCTTCCGGCTGGCCTGCCTCGCGCTTCACCGAGATACGCAGCCACTTGCCGTGCGGCGCGTCGGACAGGCTGTACTGGCGCGGCTGGTCGACCCCGAGATCGCCGACGAAGCGCTTCACCGTGATGTACTGGCCCGGCTCGAACTTCGGCGCCTCACCGCCGTCGGCGGGCGTCAGGTAGAACGACGTGATCTCGTCGCTTTCACGCACCTTGCGGGCGACCTTGAACGGACGGAAGCCGCTCCACGCGGCGCCCGCGTACAGGTCGGCCTCGGCGCCGATCAGGATCTGCGCGAGCTGGCCGTACGCGACGCGCCAGGCTTCGAGCGTCTCCGCATCGACCGCGTCGCCGAGCACTTCGACGATCGACGCGAGCAGGTTCTCGCCGACGATCGGGTAATGCTCCGGACGGATGTTCAGGCTCGCGTGCTTGTGCGCGATGTGCGACACCGCCCCGCCGAGCACGCCGAGGTTGTCGATGTTCGCCGCATACGCATAGACGGCCTTCGCGAGCGTTTCAGGCTGGCTGCCGGTCTTCTGGTGCGTCTGGTTGAACAGGTTCTTCAGTTCCGGATGACGCGCGAACATGCGCTGGTAGAAATGCTTCGTGATCGTCGCGCCGTGCACGGCAAGGACGGGGGCGGTGGCCTTCACACGGGCCATCTGGTCAGCGGTGATGTGGGTCATGTTCGTTCTCCGTTAAACATGCACATACGATACATCTTTAAAAATAGACGCCCCCCGGGCAAATTGTCGCAGTGCGAAAAAGCGACGCCGGGCGCTAGCGGACGCGCCCGCGCTCCCACAACACGTCGGAGCCGCCACCCGCGCGGTTCAGCACGCGCGCCAGCACGAACAGCAGGTCCGACAGCCGGTTCACGTAGCGCCGCGGCGCATCATTCAACGTGTCGTGGCGCCCGAGCGCGACGATCGAGCGCTCGGCGCGCCGGCACACCGTCCGGCACACGTGCGCGAGCGACGCCGCGCGCGAGCCGGCCGGCAGGATGAATTCCTTCAGCGGCGGCAGCGTCGCGTTGTAGTCGGCCAGCCACTGGTCGAGGCGCGCGAGGTGCGTGTCGTCGAGCACCGTATGGCCGGGAATGCACAGCTCGCCGCCGAGATCGAACAGGTCGTGCTGGATCGTGACGAGCGCGGTGCGGACGTCGTCCGGAAGCGGCTCGGCGAGCAGCACGCCGAGGTTCGAGTTCAGTTCGTCGACATCGCCGATCGCGGCGATCCGCGCGTCGTCCTTGCCGATGCGCCGCCCGTCGCCGAGGCCGGTGGTGCCGTCGTCGCCCGTGCGCGTGGCGATCTTGCTCAAGCGGTTGCCCATGCGAATGTCCTCTCGTGCGCGGCCGCGACGCGGCCCGATTGGGTTGTGTTGGGTTGGAACGCGATTATCGCAGCCCGCGGCGGGGGCCGCAGCAGGCGTTGCAGCGTAGAATGGGCCGAAAGTTTGACAAGCAGTCGTCAGGAGACATTCGTGAATCACCCTGCCCCGCCGGCCACCGCGCGCCGCCCGCTGCCCCCCGCCATGCTCGATGCGCTGCGCGCCGCCTTCGGCGAGCGCGTGTCGACCGCCGACGCCGTCCGCGCCCATCACGGCCGCGACGAATCGCCGTTCGATCCGCAACTGCCCGACGCCGTCGTGTTCGCCCACAGCGCCGATGAAGTCCGCGAAGTCGTGTCGCTGTGCGCGCTGTACAGCGTGCCGTTGATCCCGTACGGCGCCGGCTCGTCGCTCGAAGGCCACCTGCTCGCCGTGCGCGGCGGCGTGTCGCTCGACCTGTCGGAAATGAACCGCGTGCTGTCGATCAACGCGGAAGACCTGACCGTCACGGTCGAACCGGGCATCACGCGCAAGGCGCTCAACGAAGCCCTGCGCGACACCGGCCTGTTCTTCCCGATCGATCCCGGCGCCGACGCCAGCATCGGTGGCATGACCGCGACCCGTGCGTCGGGCACCAACGCCGTGCGCTACGGGACGATGCGCGAGAACGTGCTCGGCCTGACCGCCGTGCTCGCCGACGGCCGCGTCGTGAAAACCGGCTCGCGCGCCCGCAAGTCGTCGGCCGGCTACGACCTCACGCGCCTGTTCGTCGGCTCCGAAGGCACGCTCGGCGTGATCACCGAGATCACGCTGCGCCTGCATCCGCTGCCCGAAGCCGTGTCGGCCGCGACCTGCACGTTCCCGTCGATGGGCGACGCGGTACGCACCGTGATCGAGACGATCCAGATCGGCGTGCCGATCGCGCGCGTCGAATTCGTCGACTCGCTCGCGGTGCGCTCGATCAACCGCCACTCGAACCTGACGCTCGCCGAAGCGCCGACACTGTTCTTCGAATTCCACGGCACCGAAGCCGGCGTGAAGGAGCAGGCCGAGCTCGTGCAGGCGCTCGCGGGCCAGAACAACGGCCAGGGCTTCGAATGGGCGACCCGCCCCGAGGATCGCACGCGGCTGTGGGCCGCGCGCCACAACGCGTACTTCGCGATGCTGCAGCTGAAGCCCGGCTGCCGCGCGGTGACGACCGACGTGTGCGTGCCGATCTCGCAACTCGCCGCGTGCGTCGAGGAAACCGAAGCCGACCTGCGCGCGTCGTCGCTGCCCTGCCCGATCGTCGGCCACGTCGGCGACGGCAACTTCCACGTCGCGATCCTGATCGATCCCGACAAGCCCGAGGAAATCGACGAAGCCGAACGCATCAACGACCGGATCGTCGAGCGCGCGCTGCGCCTCGGTGGCACCTGCACCGGCGAACACGGCGTCGGGCTGCACAAGATGCGCTTCCTGCCGAAGGAGCACGGCGACAACGCCATCGACGCGATGCGCGCGATCAAGCTCGCGCTCGATCCGCGCAACCTGATGAATCCCGGCAAGATCTTCACGTGCTGATACGGCGGTGCGATGACGCACCGCGCGCAGGAGACCCAATGAACGCTTCCGTCGAACTGTCGAGCGCGACCCGCGCGCAGCGCCAGCGCGAAGTCGTGCAGGCGCTGATGGCCGTGCTGCCGACGCATTGCCTGCTGTACCGCGACGAAGACACCGCGCCGTACGAATGCGACGGCCTGTCCGCGTACCGCCGGCTGCCGCTCGCGGTCGCGCTGCCCGAAACCGAATCGCAGGTGCAGCGGATCGTGCAGATCTGTCGCCGCATGGAGGTGCCGATCGTGCCGCGCGGCGCGGGCACGAGCCTGTCGGGCGGTGCGCTGCCGATCACGAACGGCGTCGTGCTGTCGCTTGCGCGCTTCACGCGCATCGTCGAGGTCGATCCGTACGCGCGCACGGCGACCGTGCAGCCCGGCGTGCGCAACCTCGCGATTTCGGAAGCCGCCGCGCCTTACGGGCTGTACTACGCGCCCGATCCTTCGTCGCAGATCGCCTGCACGATCGGCGGCAACGTCGCGGAAAATTCCGGTGGCGTCCACTGCCTGAAATACGGGCTGACCGTGCACAACGTGATGCGCGTGCGCGCGGTCACGATCGACGGCGAGATCGTCGAATTCGGCTCGCTCGGCCTCGACATGCCGGGCCTCGACCTGCTCGCGGTCGTGATCGGCAGCGAAGGGATGTTCGCGATCGTCACCGAGGTCACGGTGAAGCTGATCCCGAAACCGCAGACCGCGCAGCTCGTGATGGCGAGCTTCGACGATGTCGTGAAGGGCGGCGAGGCGGTCGCCGCGATCATCGCGTCGGGCATCATCCCGGCCGGGCTCGAGATGATGGACAAGCCGGCCACCCAGGCCGTCGAGGCGTTCACGCACGCGGGCTACGATCTCGACGCGAAGGCGATCCTGCTGTGCGAATCGGACGGCACGCCGGAAGAAGTCGCGGAGGAAATCGTCCGCATGACGGCCGTGCTGCGCGAGCATGGCGCGACGCGCATCCAGGTCTCGCGCAACGAAAGCGAGCGGCTGCGCTTCTGGTCGGGCCGCAAGAACGCGTTTCCGGCCGCCGGGCGCATTTCCGCTGACTATTACTGCATGGACGGCACCGTGCCACGCCGCGCGATCGGGCCGCTGCTCGCGCGCATCGAGCAGCTCGAGACGCGCTACGGGCTGCGCTGCATCAACGTGTTCCATGCCGGCGACGGCAACATGCATCCGCTGATCCTCTACAACGCGAACGATCCGGACGAGCTGCACCGTGCCGAGCAGTTCGGCGCGGAAATCCTCGAATGCTGCGTGGAATTCGGCGGCAGCGTGACGGGCGAGCACGGCGTCGGCATCGAAAAGCTCAATTCGATGTGCGTACAGTTCTCGCCACAGGAGCGCGACGCGTTCTTCGCGGTCAAGCGCGCGTTCGATCCGGCCGGGCTGCTCAATCCCGACAAGGGCATCCCGACCCGCGCCCGCTGTGCGGAGTACGGTCGCCAGCATGTGCGCGGGGGGCTGCTGCCGCACCCCGACCTGCCGCGCTTCTGAGCGCCGCGCGGTGCGCGGCCCGTGCCGGCCGCACGTGCCGCGACCTGCCGCCCCACTGCCCGCGCGTCCCGCGCGCGGCGGGCGGCTGCATGCCTTCGTGATACGGGGCTTAGGGATAGTCGCGATGTAGATTCGCGCCACCCCGGTACAATCGACCGGACAACAAGACGAGGCAGCAACAGAACATGGAAGAGGACGACATCGTCGCCGGATGGGCCGAGCGTATCCGCTCCGCGAGTGCCGACGGCCGGCCGTTGCGGATTCGCGGCGGCGGCACCAAGGACTGGTACGGCCAGGCGCTGGACGGCGAAATACTCGACACGCGCGCGTTTCAGGGCATCGTGTCGTACGACCCGGCCGAACTCGTCGTCACGGTCCGCGCGGGCACGCCGCTCGCGCAGCTTGAAACCGTCCTCGCCGAGTGCGGCCAGATGCTGCCGTTCGAGCCGCCGCACTTCGGCCGCGCGGCCACCGTCGGCGGCTGCATCGCGGCCGGCCTCGCGGGCCCGCGTCGCGCGACCTGCGGCGCGCCGCGCGATTTCGTGCTGGGCGTCACGCTGATGAACGGCCGCGGCGAAGTGCTGCGGTTCGGCGGCCAGGTCGTGAAAAACGTCGCCGGCTACGACGTGTCGCGGCTGATGGCCGGCTCGCTCGGCACGCTCGGGCTGATGCTCGACCTGTCGATCAAGGTGCTGCCGGTGCCGGTCGCCGAAGTCACGCTGAAGTTCGAGATGACCGCGACCGACGCGGTGCGCAAGCTCAACGAATGGGGCGGCCATCCGCTGCCCGTCAGCGCGAGCGGGTGGCGCAACGGCACGCTGGTGCTGCGCCTGTCGGGCGCCGAGGCCGCCGTGAAATCCGCGAAGACGCTGCTCGGCGGCGAAGTCGTCGACGCGGTCGAGGCCGAACGCTTCTGGGCCGGCCTGCGCGAGCACACCGACCCGTTCTTCCACGGCATCCCGCCCGGCTATGCGCTGTGGCGCCTCGCGTTGCCGTCGATCACCGAACCGATGCACCTGCCCGGCACCCAGTTGATGGAATGGGGCGGCGCGCAACGCTGGTGGATCACCGACGCCGATGCGCAGACGGTGCGCATGAGCGCGAAGCAGGCCGGCGGCCATGCGACGCTGTTCCGCGCGGGCGAGTCCTACGATCGCAGCGCGGGCGTGTTCACGCCGCTGCCCGCGCCGCTGATGAAGATTCACCGCGGGCTGAAGGCCGCGTTCGATCCCGCACGCATCTTCAACCGCGGCCGGCTCTACTCCGATCTCTAAGATGCAAACGAACCTCGCCGATTTCATCCGCAATACGCCCGACGGCGACGAGGCCGACGCGATCCTGCGCAAGTGCGTGCATTGCGGCTTCTGCACCGCGACGTGCCCAACCTACCAGCTGCTCGGCGACGAACTCGACGGCCCGCGCGGCCGCATCTACCTGATCAAGCAGATGGTCGAAGGCGCGCCCGTCACGCGCAGCACGCAGCAGCACCTCGACCGCTGCCTCACGTGCCGCAGCTGCGAAACGACCTGCCCGTCGGGCGTCCAGTACGGCCGGCTCGTCGAGATCGGCCGCAAGCACGTCGAAGCGCAGGTACAGCGGCCGTTGCAGCAGCGGCTCGTGCGCCGCCTGCTCGCGACCCTCGTGCCGAACGCGGCGCTGTTCTCGCCGGTGATGCGGCTCGGCCAGCATATGCGGCCGCTGCTGCCGAAACGGCTGCGCGACAAGGTGCCGCCGCGCACGCGGCTGCTCGAATGGCCGCAGCGCACGCATCCGCGCAAGATGCTGATGCTCGGCGGCTGCGTGCAGCCGTCGATGCTGCCGAACATCAACATCGCGACCGCGCGTGTGCTCGACGCGCTCGGCATCGAAACGATCGTCGCGCCCGACGCGGGCTGCTGCGGCGCGATCCGCCTGCATCTGAACTATCACGACGAAGCGCTCGCCGACGCACGTCGCAACATCGATGCGTGGTGGCCGTACGTCGAGCAAGGTGCCGAGGCGATCGTGATGAACGCATCGGGCTGCGGCGCGACGGTACTCGAATACGCGCACCTGCTGCGCGACGATCCGGCCTACGCGGAGAAGGCGCAGCGCATCGTCGCGCTGACGCGCGACATCTCCGACGTGCTGCTCGCGTTCGAGGCCGAGCTCGCGACGCTCGCGCGGCGCCGCGCGATCCACACCGTCGCCTATCACCCGCCGTGCACCCTGCAGCATGGCCAGCAGTCACGCGGCAAAGTCGAGCGCCTGCTCGAGACGCTCGGCATCGACGTGCGGCTGCCGGCCGACAGCCATCTGTGCTGCGGGTCGGCCGGCACCTATTCGCTGACCCAGCCGTCGCTGTCGTACCGGCTGCGCAAGCAGAAGCTGCTGAAGCTGCAGGCGCTCGAGCCGCAGATGATCGTGTCCGGCAACGTCGGCTGCATCGCACACCTGCAAAGCGGCACGCAGATTCCGGTCGCGCACTGGATCCAGCTCGTCGAGCACCTGCTGTACGACTAGCGCGGATGGCCGGCTGCCCGCCCGGCCGCGCGCAGCATCCGGTCCGTATAATGGGCGAATCGATGCGGTGCCGCGCCGCATCCACCGCCGTATTCGCTTCTCGTGCCCGCTTCCGTTCCTGTCATGTCCGATTTCGCCGCCCGCCTCGACTCCGTTCATCGCCGCATCGCCGACGCCGCCCGCGCGGCCGGCCGTGATCCCGCCACCGTCTCGCTGCTCGCCGTATCGAAAACGTTTCCCGCCGACGACGTGCGCGCCGCGCATGCGGCCGGACAACGCGCGTTCGGCGAAAACTACGTGCAGGAATCGATCGACAAGATCGACGCGCTCGCCGACCTGCGCGCCGGGCTCGAATGGCATTTCATCGGGCCGCTGCAATCGAACAAGACGCGCGCCGTCGCCGAGCGTTTCGACTGGGTCCATTCGGTCGACCGGCTGAAGATCGCGCAGCGCCTTGCCGAACAGCGTCCCGCGCACCTGCCGCCGCTCAACGTCTGTGTGCAGGTGAACATCAGCGGCGAGGCGTCGAAGAGCGGTGTCGCACCTGCCGACCTGGCCGAGGTCGCCCGCGCGGTTGCCGCGCTGCCGGCGCTGCGCCTGCGCGGCCTGATGGCGATTCCCGAACCGGCCGGCGATACCGATGCGCAACGCGCGCCGCATCGCGCGCTGCACGCGCTGTTCGATGCGTTGCGCGCCGAGGGCCTGCCGCTCGATACGTTGTCGATGGGCATGTCCGCCGATCTCGAAGCCGCCGTGCTCGAAGGCGCGACGGTCGTGCGCGTCGGCACCGCGATCTTCGGCGCACGCGACTATTCGCACTGAGCGCCGCCCTTTTCCGCCTTTCCGTTCACTCACTCGCTCATTTCGATACCATGAAAATCGCATTCATCGGCGGCGGCAACATGGCCGCGGCCCTGATCGGCGGCCTCGTCAAGCGCGGCGTCGCCGCTGACGGCCTGTATGCCATCGACGTCAACGAGGAAGTCCGCGCGCGCGCCGAGCAGCAATTCGGCATCCGCACCGGCGCGGCCGTCGACGCGACGCTCGCGGACTACGATGCGATCGTGCTCGCGGTGAAACCGCAGGTGCTGAAGGACGTCGCACAGGCGCTCGCGCCGCATCTGAAGTCGCAGCTCGTGATCAGCATCGCGGCCGGCATCCGCGCCACCGATCTCGCCCGCTGGCTCGGCGACTACGCGCGCGTCGTGCGCACCATGCCGAACACGCCCGCGCTGGTCGGCATGGGCGTGACCGGTCTCGCCGCGCTGCCGGGCGTCGACGCGGCCGGGCGCGCGCTCGCGTCGAACGTGCTCGGCGCGGTCGGCGAGATCGTGTGGTTCGACGACGAAGCGCAGCTCGACGCGGTGACGGCGATCTCGGGCAGCGGCCCGGCCTACGTGTTCTATTTCATCGAAGCGCTGCAGGAAGCCGCGCGCCGCCTCGGCATGAACGACGAACAGGGCCGCGCGCTTGCGGTCGCGACGTTCACGGGCGCCGCGCAACTCGCCGCGCAATCGGGCGAACCGGCGAGCGTGCTGCGCGAGCGCGTGACGTCGAAAGGCGGCACCACGGCCGCCGCGCTCGCGTCGTTCGACGCGCAAGGCGTGAAGGAAGCGATCGTGCGCGGCGCGCTCGCAGCGCAAGCGCGCGCGAAGGAAATGGGCGACGAACTCGGCCGCGCGTAAGCGCTGCGCCGTCGGCCGGGCTTGCCTGGCAGGGCCAACAAAAAAGCGGCCGAGGCCGCTTTTTTTTTTGGGGGCATCGCGCGCCGGCGCGCGGCCGCGTCAGTTGGCCGTCGGCCCCGCCAGCAGGTAATGCGCGGCGATGCCCGCGAACAGCACGCCGCCGAGCCAGTTGTTGTGCCGGAACGCCGCGAAGCACGGCATCCGCTCGCGGTCCTTGATCAGCGTGTAGTGATACAGCGCGCAGCCAACCGCCGCCGCCCAGCCGACCCAGTACACAAGACCGAAGCCGAGTGTCGCGCCGATCCACACGTAGATGCCGAGCGTCACCGCATAGCACGCCATCACGGCCGCGACGTCGAAGCGGCCGAACGTCAGCGCGGACGTGCGAATCCCGATCTTGATGTCGTCGTCGCGATCGACCATCGCATATTCGGTGTCGTACGCGACCGACCAGAAGATGTTCGCGATCAGCATCACCCAGGCGAGCATCGGCACCGTATCCTGCACGGCCGCAAACGCCATCGGAATACCGAAGCCGAACGCGATGCCGAGATACGCCTGCGGAATCGCGAAGAAGCGCTTCATGAACGGATACGAGCCGGCGACGAACAGCGCGACGACCGACAGCTCCTTCGTCAGCGTATTGAGCGGCTGGATCAGCAGGAACGCGATGAACGACAGCACCACCGCGATCGCGACGGCTTCCCATGCGCGGATCTTGCCCGACGTCAGCGGCCGGTCGGCCGTGCGCTTCACGTGACGGTCGAAATCGCGGTCGGCATAGTCGTTCATCGCGCAGCCGGCCGAGCGCATCAGCAGCGTGCCGAGCACGAAGATCACGAGCAGCGGCCAGCGCGGATGGCCGTCCGACGCGATCCACAGTGCGTTGAGCGTCGGCCAGAGCAGCAGCAGGCTGCCGATCGGCTTGTCCATCCGGACGAGCCGCAGATACAGGGGGAAGCGGGCAAGCATGGCGAAGCACCGGGAAGATAACCCCGGCATTTTAGAACCGACCGGCGGTTCGCGTCATGTCGGGGCAGCCCGCGCGTCTTATCAGGGGACAGATGCGCCCCGGCGCCGCCCCCACCCAGGATTCGACCCGATGCGGGCGAACCAGCCTGGGCTGGCAGTCCGGACACCCTCTGCGCGGCATCCGTTCGCGACTTGCCAGTCTGCTGCGGCGAGCGAATCGCGCCGCTCAGCCGCCTGCAGCCGACGCGATCGCGTGCAGCGCCTGCGCGACCAGCTCGGCCGCACCGCCGACGACGATCGCGGACCCGACGATGCGCCGCGCCCACTCGGCCGGCGCGCGCATGTCCAGCATCATTTGCGTCATGGTCGTCACTCCTTCGACAAAACCTTGAATCGGAAGAAAAAACGGCCGGTCGTACGACCGGCCGTTTCACGTTACAACGTGACTGCGTTACCGCATCGCGAGATTCACGCGAGGTCGAAGCGGTCGAGGTTCATCACCTTGTTCCAGGCTGCGACGAAATCGCGTACGAACTTCTCGTTCGCGTCGGCGCTGCCGTACACCTCGGCCAGCGCACGAAGCTGCGAGTGCGAGCCGAAGATCAGGTCGACGCGCGTGCCGGTCCACTTGACCTGGCCCGTCGCACGATCGCGACCTTCGAACACGTCGTTCGCGGCCGACGCCGGCTTCCACTCCGTGCCCATGTCGAGCAGGTTCACGAAGAAGTCGTTCGTCAGCGTGCCCGGACGATCGGTGAACACGCCGTGCTTCGCATCGCCGACGTTCGCGCCGAGCACCCGCAGGCCACCGACGAGCACCGTCAGCTCCGGCCCGGTCAGCGTCAGCAGCTGTGCCTTGTCGACCAGCAGCGCCTCGGCCGGCGTCTTGTACGCGGCCTTCAGGTAGTTGCGGAAACCGTCCGCAACCGGCTCGAGCACGGCGATCGCCTCGATGTCGGTCTGCTCCTGCGACGCGTCCATCCGGCCCGGTGCGAACGGCACCGTCACCGCGATACCCGCGTTCTTCGCGGCCTGCTCGACGCCAGCCGCACCGGCCAGCACGATCAGGTCGGCGAGCGACACCTTCTTGCCGCCCGTCTGCGCGTCGTTGAACGCCTTCTGCACGCCTTCGAGGGTCCCGAGCACCGTTGCAAGTGCGGCCGGCTGGTTCACGTCCCAGTCCTTCTGCGGCGTGAGGCGGATGCGCGCGCCGTTCGCGCCGCCGCGCTTGTCCGACCCGCGGAACGTCGAGGCCGACGCCCATGCGGTCGACACAAGCTGCGCAACCGACAGGCCCGACGCGAGCACCTTCGCCTTCAGCGCCGCGACGTCGGCGTCATCGATCAGCGGGTGGTCGACGGCCGGGATCGGGTCCTGCCACAGCAGTGCCTCGGCCGGCACTTCCGGGCCGAGATAGCGCGCACGCGGCCCCATGTCGCGGTGCGTGAGCTTGAACCAGGCGCGTGCGAACGCGTCGGCGAACTCGGCCGGGTTCTCGTAGAAGCGGCGCGAGATCTTCTCGTAGGCCGGATCGAAACGCAGCGACAGGTCGGTCGTCAGCATCGTCGGGCGACGCTTCTTCGCCGGATCGAACGCATCTGGAATCACCTCGTCGGCACCCTTCGCGACCCACTGGTGCGCACCGGCCGGGCTCTTCGTCAGTTCCCATTCGTAGCTGAACAGGTGCTTGAAGAAGTCGTTGCTCCACTTCGTCGGCGTCGACGTCCACGTGACTTCGAGGCCGCTCGTGATCGCGTCCTGGCCCTTGCCCGATGCGTACGTGCTCTTCCAGCCGAGACCCTGCTGTTCGATGCCGGCCGCTTCCGGCTCGGGGCCGACGTCCGATGCGGGGCCCGCGCCGTGCGTCTTGCCGAACGTGTGGCCGCCCGCGATCAGCGCCACCGTCTCTTCGTCGTTCATCGCCATCCGCGCGAACGTTTCGCGGATGTCGCGTGCCGCCGCAACCGGATCGGGGTTGCCGTCCGGGCCTTCCGGGTTCACGTAGATGAGGCCCATCTGCACGGCGGCCAGCGGGTTCTCGAGGTCACGGTCGCCCGAGTAACGGCTGTTCGGGCCGCCGCTCAGTTCCAGCCAGATCTTTTCCGAACCCCAATAGACGTCGTCCGGTTCCCACGTGTCGACGCGGCCGCCCGCGTAACCGAAGGTCTTGAAGCCCATCGACTCGAGCGCGACGTTGCCGGTCAGGATCAGCAGGTCGGCCCACGAGATGTTGCGGCCGTACTTCTGCTTGATCGGCCACAACAGCCGGCGTGCCTTGTCGAGGTTGCCGTTGTCGGGCCAGCTGTTCAGCGGTGCGAAGCGCTGTTGCCCGCCGCCCGCGCCACCGCGTCCGTCGGCGGTCCGGTACGTGCCGGCGCTGTGCCATGCCATGCGGATGAACAGGCCGCCGTAGTGGCCGAAGTCGGCCGGCCACCAGTCCTGCGACGTCGTCATCAGCGCTTGCAGGTCGCGCTTCACCGCCGCGAGGTCCAGCTTCCCGAATGCTTCCGCGTAGTCGAAATCCTGGTCCATCGGATCGGACAGCGCCGAGTGCCGGTGCAGGATGTTCAGGTTCACCTGGTTCGGCCACCAGTCCTTGTTCGACGGGCCGCTGCCTGCGGTGTGATTGAACGGACACTTCTTTTCGTTCGACATGCGTTTTCTCCTAGGCTTGCTCATGTGCCTCCACCAACCCGGCCCGGCAGCGTGCCGCGCGCGGTTCGTGGAGTGTCATTGCGGGGGTAAGAAACGGAACAGGCTGGTCCTCCTGCTTTCTACGGGATGTCGTGCGTGACCTGCGGTGCGCGTTCCCGTCGCGAAGCGCCGCAAGCGGGGCGCTCCAGGAATCGGCGACCGGCCGGCGCTACGCCGGCGGTGCGGGTGGTTTTCCGGACTTCGGACATGCAATGCTCCCTCATGGCTGGACGGCAGGTGAATCGGGGGAACACAGGACCCGCGTGCAGCGGCGCTCAGCCGCCGTACACACGGTCCGCCAGGTACGCGAACGCAATCGGGCGCAGGTTGCGGACCACGGCCCTGGCGCGAGTTACGACCTCGTCGCGCGACGGGATGTTCCGCTGCGCGTGCTGCATTACCGACCGCATCATGACATCCTCCTTTGACGCTTGCATCCAGCGTGCGAATCGGGCTGCCGATCCGGCGCCGATCCATGTAGAGCATTCTATGCAAACCTATCGATTATTTTAATTTGATTAATTTTATCTATGCGATAGGAAAAAATAAACGGGGTCGCAAGGCCCCGTCCATCGGCCGACATGCGGGCGCGCCGCACCCTGTTCAGTTCATCGTCGCCGGCATGTCGAGCTTCGCGACACCGGGCAGCTCGCACGCGGCAATCGCATCGCTGATCGCATCGATCGCGGGCATCCGCGTGAAGCTCTTGCGCCACACCAGCACGACGCGACGATCGGGCACCGGTTCGTTGAACGGCACGTACGACAGCAGCTCGGCATCGGGGCCGTTCGCGCGCGGGCCGACCTCGGCGACCGACATCCGCGGCAGCACCGTGATACCGACGCCGCTCGCGACCATATGGCGAATCGTTTCGAGCGACGAGCCCTCGAAGGTCTTCTGGATGCCGTCGGCCGTCTGCGAGAAGCGCATCAGCTCCGGACACACGCCGAGCACGTGATCGCGGAAGCAGTGACCGTTGCCGAGCAGCAGCATGGTTTCCTGCTTCAGGTCCTCGGCGTCGATCTCGTCGCGCTTCTCCCACGGATGGCCCGCCGGCAGCGCGACGACGAACGGCTCGTCGTACAGCGGCCGCACCATCAGGCCGGTTTCGGGGAACGGCAGCGCCATGATCGCCGCGTCGATCTCGCCCTGTTTCAGCAGTTCGAGCAGCTTGAGCGTGTAGTTCTCCTGCAGCATCAGCGGCATCTGCGGCACCCGCTGGATCATCTGCTTGACGAGCGTCGGCAGCAGGTACGGCCCGATCGTGTAGATCACGCCGAGACGGAACGGGCCGACGAGCGGGTCCTTGCCCTGCTTCGCGATCTCCTTGATCGCGAAGGTCTGCTCGAGCACGCGCTGCGCCTGCGTGACGATCTGGTCGCCGATCGGCGTCACGCTCACTTCGCTCGCGCCGCGCTCGAAAATCTGCACGTTCAGCTCGTCTTCCAGCTTCTTGATCGCCACCGATAGCGTCGGCTGGCTCACGAAGCATGCTTCGGCCGCGCGACCGAAATGCCGTTCGCGCGCGACCGCGACGATGTACTTCAATTCAGTCAGGGTCATTGTGGGTCAATCAGGGATATACAGGCGATAGGTTTAATTTATACACCCACTGGCACCGGTTCGCCAAGTTTCTCTGCATCGGGATGCATCGAATCTCCGTCGAATGGCGGTTTTAAATCCGACCCCGAAAGCGCGAATCAGGCCTTCAGATACTGCTCCCGCGCGCCGAGCCAGCGCGCGAGATGCTGCGTGACGATGTCGGGATACGCGACGATCAGTCGCGTCGCGGCGTCGCGAGCCGGGTCGATCAGCCAGCCGTCGGTCTCGAGGTTCGCGAAGCGCAGCATCGCCGCGCCCGACTGGCGCGCGCCGAGGAATTCGCCGGGGCCGCGGATCTCGAGATCGCGCCGCGCGATCTCGAAGCCGTCGGTCGTCTCGCGCATCGTCTTCAGCCGTTCGCGCCCCGTGAGCGACAGCGGGCCCGTGTACAGCAGCACGCACACCGACGCCGCGGTGCCGCGCCCGACCCGGCCGCGCAGCTGGTGCAGCTGCGCGAGGCCGAAGCGCTCCGCGTGCTCGATCACCATCAGCGACGCATTCGGCACGTCGACGCCGACCTCGATCACGGTCGTCGCGACCAGCAGCTGCACGTCGTTGCGCGTGAACGCCTCCATCACGGCCGCCTTGTCGGCCGGCGACAACCGGCCGTGCACGAGCCCGACCTTCAGTTCGGGCAGCGCGGTGGCCAGCGTCTCGTAGGTCTCGACGGCCGTCTGCAGCTGCAGCGTCTCGCTCTCCTCGATCAGCGGGCACACCCAGTACACCTGGCGCCCGGTCAGCGCGGCCTCGCGCACGCGGGCGATCACCTCTTCGCGCCGCGCGTCGCCGACGAGGCGCGTCAGCACCGGCGTGCGGCCCGGCGGCAGCTCGTCGATGGTCGATACCTCGAGATCCGCGTAGTACGTCATCGCGAGCGTGCGCGGAATCGGCGTGGCCGACATCATCAGCTGGTGCGGCTGGAAATCGCGCGCGCCGTTGGCCGCGTTCGCGGCCTTCGCGCGCAGCGCGAGACGCTGCTCGACGCCGAAGCGGTGCTGCTCGTCGACGATCACGAGGCCGAGCCGCGCGAATTCGACGGTGTCCTGGATGATCGCGTGGGTGCCGATCACGAGCTGCGCGGTGCCGAGCGCCGCAGCCTCGATCGCCGCGCGCTTCTCCTTCGCCTTCAGGCTGCCCGCGAGCCATGCGACCGACACGCCGAGCGGCTCGAGCCACGCGCGCAGCTTGCGCGCGTGCTGTTCCGCGAGGATTTCAGTCGGCGCCATCAGCGCGGCCTGGTAGCCGGCATCGATGGCCTGCGTGGCGGCCAGCGCCGCGACGACCGTCTTGCCGCTGCCGACGTCACCCTGCAGCAGCCGCTGCATCGGATGCGCGAGCGTGAGATCGTGCGCGATCTCGTCGACGACGCGCGACTGCGCGCCCGTCAACTTGAACGGCAGCGCCGCGTAGAGGCGCGTCGTCAGCGCGTCGGTGTCGCTCGCGGTGCGGCGCGGCATCGCCGGCGCCGCGCGCGTGCGGCGCTCCTCGTGCGCGCGCTTGAGCGACAGCTGCTGCGCGAGCAGTTCCTCGAACTTGATGCGGGTCCACGCCGGATGCGAGCCGTCCATCAGCGCGGCTTCGTCGGAATCGACGCCCGGGTGATGCAGGATGCGCACGGCCTGCTCGAGCGTCGGCACGCCGAGCGGCTTCAGGTAGTCGCGCTCGATCTCGGGCGGCAGGAGCTCGGGCAGCGGCGTGCGCTCGACCGCGTTCTCGATCGCCTTGCGCAGATACGCCTGCGACACGCCGGCCGTGCTCGGATAAACAGGCGTGAGCACCTGCGGCAGCGGCGCATCCGCTTCGACGACGCGCACGGCCGGATGCACCATCTCCATCCCGAAGAAGCCGCCGCGCACGTCGCCGCGCACGCGCAGCCGCTGGCCGACGGCCATCTGCTTGACCTGCGAACCGTAGAAATTCAGGAAGCGCAGCACGAGCTGCTCGCCGTCGTCGTCCTGGATCTTCACGACGAGCTGGCGGCGCGGCCGGTATGCGACCTCGTTGTCGAACACGACGCCTTCGGACTGCGCGATGCCGCCCGGCAGCAATTCGCCGATCGGCGTGAGCGTGGTTTCGTCCTCATAGCGCATCGGCAGATGCAGCACGAGATCGATCGAGCGCGTGAGGCCGAGCTTCGCGAGCTTGTCGACGGTCTTCACGGGTTTGTCGGCGGCCGGCTTCTTCTTGCGCTGTGCGCCGGCTGCGCCCGCTGCGTCGCCGCCCGTGCCCGGCTCGACGTCGGGCGCGGCGGCGGCCGGCTGCGCGAGCCGCCCGTCGGCGCCGCGCCGCGGGCCGGCGCGACGCGGCGCGGCATTGCGCGGCTCCGTGCCGGGCGCGGGTGACGCGGCAGCGTCCGCGTCGAACGGATCGGCGGAATCGGCGGAATCGGCAACGGCGGCGGTAGAACGGCGTGGTGACACAGGCATCGGATCGTCTGGGTGCTTCGCAAGGCAAGTACAATAGCGGCTTTCACGTCGTCCGAACGAACGACGCCGGCCAGGCCGCGCATCCCGCCATCATAGCGGCTCGCGCGCCCCATTTATGCGTTTCCGCCCTGTCGGCGGCGCCCGCCGGCCGTTTCTAACCAGCCCGCATGTTCACGCTTTCCGATTTCGATTTCAATCTGCCGCCCGAGCTGATTGCGCAAACCGCGCTGCCGGACCGCACCGCGAGCCGCCTGCTCGAGGTCGACCGCACCGTCGAGCCCGCACGCCTCGTCGACCGCCGTTTCGCCGAGCTGCCGTCATGCATCGCGCCCGGCGACCTGCTCGTGTTCAACGATACCAAGGTGCTGAAGGCGCGGTTCTTCGGCCAGAAGGCCAGCGGCGGCAAGATCGAGGTGCTGATCGAGCGCGTAACCGGCACCCACACGGCGCTCGCGCAGATCCGCGCGAGCAAGTCGCCGGGCGCCGGCACGACGCTGCGCCTCGCCGACGCGTTCGACGTGACGGTCGGCGAGCGCGTCGAGCCCTTCTTCACGCTGCACTTCCCGGAGCCGTGCCTCACGCTGATCGAGCAGCACGGCCGCCTGCCGCTGCCGCCGTACATCGAGCACGACGCCGACGCGAACGACGAGACGCGCTACCAGACCGTCTACGCGAGCAACCCGGGCGCGGTCGCAGCGCCGACGGCCGGGCTCCATTTCGACCAGCCGCTGCTCGACCAGCTCGACGCGATGGGCGTCGAGCGCGCGACGCTGACGCTGCACGTGGGCGCCGGCACGTTCCAGCCGGTGCGCGTCGAGAACATCGCCGAGCACAAGATGCACAGCGAGTGGTACGACCTGCCGCAGTCGCTCGTCGACAAGATCGCCGCGACCCGCGCGCGCGGCGGCAACGTGATCGCGGTCGGCACGACGTCGATGCGCGCGCTCGAAGCCGCGGCGCGCGCCGCCGACGAAGCAGGACGCCCGCTCGCGGCGACACAGGCCGAGACCGACATCTTCATCACGCCCGGCTACCGTTTCCGGGTCGTCGACCGGCTCGTCACGAACTTCCACCTGCCGAAATCGACGTTGCTGATGCTGGTGTCCGCGTTCGCGGGCGTCGAGACGATCCGCGCCGCGTACCAGCACGCGATCGACGAACGCTACCGCTTCTTCAGCTACGGCGACGCGATGCTGCTCACGCGCCGCGACACGCCGGAAGCGCCGCGCGCGTAAGCGCGGCAGGCGCGCCGGCCCGCGCCGCGCGCGGCCGCCGTCGCGCCGCGGCACCCCGTTTTCCCGCTGTGCGCGCCACGCTGGCGCGCACCCGCTTTCCCCGCCGCCGGGCGCCCGGTGGCGTTTCCAACATGCGCCGGACTGTTCTCCGGTGGCAAGGAGAATGACGCGATGACCGAAGGTTCATCCCACGATATGCACGCCCCCGTGCAAGACCGCCCCGCCAACGGGCTCGAATTCGAACTGCTGACGACCGACGGCCATGCGCGCCGCGGCCGCGTGAAGCTCAACCACGGCGTGGTCGAGACGCCGATCTTCATGCCGGTCGGCACGTACGGCACCGTGAAGGCGATCCAGCCGCGCGAGCTGCACGAGATCAAGGCGCAAATCATTCTCGGCAACACCTTCCACCTGTGGCTGCGCCCCGGCCTCGACACGATCGACGCGCACGGCGGCCTGCACGGCTTCATGGGCTGGAACAAGCCGATCCTGACCGACTCGGGCGGCTTCCAGGTGTTCTCGCTCGGCGACCTGCGCAAGATCACCGAGGACGGCGTCACGTTCGCGTCGCCGATCAACGGCGACAAGCTGTTCCTGTCGCCGGAAGTGTCGATGCAGATCCAGAAGGTGCTGAACTCCGACATCGTGATGCAGTTCGACGAATGCACGCCGTACGCGACCAACGGCGTGCCGACGACGCACAAGGAGGCGGCCGACTCGATGCGCATGTCGCTGCGCTGGGCGAAACGCTCGCTCGACGAGTTCGACCGGCTCGGCAACCCGAACGCGCTGTTCGGCATCGTCCAGGGCGGGATGTTCGAGGACCTGCGCGACGAATCGCTCGCCGGCCTGTCGGAGCTCGGCTTCCACGGCCTCGCGATCGGCGGGCTGTCGGTCGGCGAGCCGAAGGAAGACATGATGCGGGTGCTGCAGCACGTCGGCCCGAAGCTGCCCGCCAACAAGCCGCACTACCTGATGGGCGTCGGCACGCCGGAGGACCTGGTCGAGGGCGTCGCGAACGGCATCGACATGTTCGACTGCGTGATGCCGACCCGCAATGCGCGCAACGGCTGGCTGTTCACCCGCTTCGGCGACGTGAAGATCCGCAATGCGACGCACAAGAACTCGCTGAAGCCGCTCGACGCGAGCTGCGGCTGCTACACGTGCCAGAACTTCTCGCGCGGCTACCTGCATCACCTGCACCGCGTCGGCGAAATCCTCGGCGCGCAGCTCAACACGATCCACAACCTGCACTACTACCTGCAGCTGATGAGCGAGATCCGCGACGCGATCGAGACCCATACGTTCGACGCGTTCCGCCAGCGCTTCGCGGAGGACCGCGCAAGAGGCGTCGACTGACGGGCCGGCAACCCGCACCGCGGCCCGTCGCATGGGACGAGTACTAAATTGCTCGTTCCCAATACCGGTCACGACCGCCAAACATTACAATTGCCTTTCCAAACGCGTTACAACAATGCCGGTTCATGCTTTAACAGCTTGATCCGAAAGCGCATTTGCTGCGCCGTTTGCGCATGGGGCCGGTGGTAGAATAACCGGCTTATTTTTCGATCTTCCCCTACGGAGAGACCAACGTGCCGTTCATTTCCAATGCCTTCGCGCAAGGTGCCGGTGGCGCCGAATCGAGCCTGATGAGCTTCCTGCCGCTCATCCTGATGTTCGCGGTGCTCTACTTCATCATGATCCGCCCGCAGATGAAGCGCCAGAAGGAACACCGCAACATGCTCGCGGCCATGGCGAAGGGCGACGAAGTCGTCACGAGCGGCGGCCTCGTCGGCAAGGTGACGAAGGTCACCGAAGGCTACATCGGCGTGGAAATCGCCGAAGGCACCGAAATCACCGTGCAGAAGGCTGCCGTCACGACCATTCTGCCGAAGGGCACGATCAAGTCGCTGTAAGGCTTTCACCGAGCGTCCGGCTCCCCGCGCCGTGCCTGCCTGAGAGAGCGGGTCGCCGCGGCGCCGGACGCGACGCTTTCACGCCAACCACCCGTTCGGCTCCCTCATGAATCGTTACCCACTCTGGAAATATGTCGTGATGGTCGTGGCGCTCGCCATCGGCTTTCTGTACACATTGCCCAACTTCTTCGGCGAAGCGCCGGCGGTGCAGGTGTCGAGCGGCAAGGCCACGGTCAAGCTCGACTCGACCACGCTGACCCAGGTCGAATCCGCGCTCGCGTCCGCGCAGGTCAAGCCGGACGACATCACCTTCGAGAACACGGCGTCCAACGCGAACATCCGCGTGCGCCTGAAGGACACCGATACGCAGCTGCGCGTCAAGGACCTGCTGCAGAAGTCGCTGAACGCCGATCCGAACGATCCGCAGTACGTCGTCGCACTGAACCTGCAGAGCGCGTCGCCGCGCTGGCTGACCGCACTGCACGCACTGCCGATGTATCTCGGCCTCGACCTGCGCGGCGGTGTCCACTTCCTGCTTCAGGTCGACATGACGGGCGCGCTCACGAAGAAGCTCGACTCCGACGCGTCCGACGCGCGCACGCTGCTGCGCGACAAGAACATCCGCGACGGCGGCGTGAGCCGCGTCGACCAGTCCGTCGTCGTGAACTTCAGCGATGCGCAGACGGCGGAAGACGCCCGCAAGGTGCTCGCCGCGTCGGTCACCGAACTGCAATGGGCGACCCAGCCCGGCGGCGGCGGCACGCAGGTCGTCGGCACCTTCACGCCGGCCGTGCAGAAGTCCGTCGAGGACGCCGCGCTCAAGCAGAACCTGACGACGCTCCACAACCGCGTGAACGAGCTCGGCGTGTCGGAACCGATCCTGCAGCAGCAGGGTAACGACCGTATCGTCGTCGAACTGCCGGGCGTGCAGGACACCGCGAAGGCGAAGGACATCATCGGCCGCACCGCGACGCTGGAGGCGCGCCTCGCCGATCCGATCAACACGCATCCGAACCCGAACGACCCCGTGCCGCCGGGCGAGGAACTGTTCACGCAGGGCAACCAGGCGCCCGTGCTGCTGAAGAAGGAAGTGATCTTCACCGGCGACCGCATCATCGACGCGTCGGCCGGCTTCGACGAACACCAGCGTCCGTCGGTCAACATCCGCCTCGACTCTGCGGGCGGCCGCTCGGTGCGCACGGTGTCGCGCGACAACATCGGCAAGCCGATGGCGATGGTGCTGTTCGAGAAGGGCAAGGGCGAAGTGCTGACGGTCGCGACGATCCAGTCGGAACTCGGCGACCGCTTCCAGATCACGGGCCAGCCGACGCCGCAGGCCGCGGCCGACCTCGCGCTGCTGCTGCGCGCCGGTTCGCTCGCCGCACCGATGGACATCATCGAGGAACGCACGATCGGCCCGAGCCTCGGCGCGGACAACATCAAGATGGGCGTCCACTCGGTGATCTGGGGCTTCTGCGCGATCGCCGTGTTCATGATCGCGTACTACATGCTGTTCGGCGTGATCTCGGTGATCGGCCTGTCGGTGAACCTGCTGCTGCTCGTCGCCGTGCTGTCGCTGATGCAGGCGACGCTGACGCTGCCGGGTATCGCGGCAATCGCGCTCGCGCTCGGTATGGCGATCGACTCGAACGTGCTGATCAACGAGCGCGTGCGTGAAGAACTGCGCGCCGGCCAGCCGCCGCAGCTCGCGATCCAGTCCGGTTACGCGCATGCGTGGGCGACGATTCTCGACTCGAACGTCACGACGCTGATCGCCGGCCTCGCGCTGCTCGCATTCGGCTCGGGCCCGGTTCGCGCGTTCGCGATCGTGCACTGCCTCGGTATCCTGACGTCGATGTTCTCCGCCGTGTTCTTCTCGCGCGGGATCGTCAACCTCTGGTACGGTGGCCGCAAGAAGCTGAAGTCGCTCGCGATCGGTCAGGTGTGGAAGCCGGAAGGCGCCACGGCCGGTGCCGCCGGCGCATCGTTCGCCGCGGCCGACGAATCGACCGACACCGCACGCGCCGCGAAGCTCGCCGCACCCGCGCAGGGCAACGCACCGCGCGCCGGCAAGCCGCAGTTGCGCAATCGCGCGCAGCAAGGCGTGTCGCCGAAGAAACCGGGCTCGACCCAATAAGGCCCCGGAGACGAAGCCATGGAATTTTTCCGCATCCGTAAAGACATTCCGTTCATGCGGCACGCGCTGGTGTTCAACGTGATCTCGCTGGTCACGTTCCTCGCCGCCGTGTTCTTCCTGTTCCACCGCGGGCTGCACCTGTCCGTCGAATTCACCGGCGGTACGGTGATCGAGGTGCAGTACCAGCAGGCCGCGCAGCTCGAACCCGTGCGCGACACGCTCGGCAAGCTCGGCTACGCCGATGCGCAGGTGCAGAACTTCGGCACGTCGCGCAACGTGCTGATCCGCCTGCAGCTGAAGGAAGGCCTCACGTCCGCGCAGCAGAGCGACCAGGTGATGACCGCGCTGAAGGCGCAGAGCCCCGACGTGTCGCTGCAGCGCGTCGAGTTCGTCGGCCCGCAGGTCGGCCGCGAGCTCGCGACCGACGGTCTCCTCGCGCTCGCGTGCGTCGTGATCGGCATCGTGATCTACCTGTCGTTCCGCTTCGAATGGAAGTACGCGGTCGCCGGCGTGATCGCCAACCTGCACGACGTCGTGATCATTCTCGGCTTCTTCGCGTTCTTCCAGTGGGAGTTCTCGCTGGCGGTGCTCGCGGCGATCCTCGCGGTGCTCGGCTACTCGGTCAACGAGTCGGTCGTCATCTTCGACCGGATCCGCGAAACGTTCCGCCGCGAACGCAAGATGAGCGTGCAGGAAGTGATCAACCACGCGATCACGACCACGATGTCGCGTACGATCATCACGCACACGTCGACGGAAATGATGGTGCTGTCGATGTTCTTCTTCGGCGGCCCGACGCTGCACTACTTCGCGCTCGCACTGACGGTCGGCATCATGTTCGGCATCTACTCGTCGGTGTTCGTCGCGGGCTCGCTCGCGATGTGGCTCGGCATCAAGCGCGAAGACCTGATCAAGGAAAAGAAGACCGCGCACGATCCGGACGATCCGAACGCGGGCGCGCAGGTGTAAGCGCCACGCCGTTTCGGCTGATACCGGAAGGCCGGTCCGACAGGACCGGCCTTTTTTCATGCGCGCGCCGCCCCCTCTTCCGCCGGCGCGACGGCACGCAGCGCCGCCGCTTCACGACCAACTGGCCCGACTACGCAATGCCGGTCATGCCCGGGCTGGACCCGCTCGCGCCGCTGCAGGCCGCCGACTGGCAGCTCGGGCAAGCGCTCGCTGCGCTCGCCGGTCGCCCCGTGCGGAGCGTCGCTGCACCCGGACAACTGATGCCGGCACAGCCGGCATGCGAGCGCGTCGCCCCCTGACGACGCATCGCCGCGCGCACCGTCACCGGAACCCGAAGCGCCGGCGCAGCACGATCAGCGCCGCGAGGCTCAGCACGGCCGCGAACATCAGGTAGAAGCTCGGCGCGGTCTTCAATCCGGTCGCGCGAATCAGCCACGCGATGATGAACGGCCCGAAACCGCCGAAGATCGTCACCGCGACGTTATACGCGAGCGACATCCCGGTCGTGCGCGTCTGCACCGGAAACACCTCGGACAGCAGGCCCGGCAGCGCCGCGAAATAGCCGGTCATCAGGAACGCGAGCAGCACCTGCAGCGCGATCAGCGTGCCGAACCCCGGATGCGCGACCAGATACGCGAACGCCGGGTAGATCAGCACGAGGATGCCGACGGCCGGCGCGAGCATCACGCGCACGCGGCCATAACGATCCGACCAGTGGCCGACGAGCGGCGCGAACGCCATCTGGATCACGCCGACCACGAGGATCGCCGCGAACGCGGCGGACGGCGCGAGGCCGAGCTGCTTCACGCCGTAGGTCGGCATGAACAGCACGAGATAGGTCGCGACGGTGCCGAGCACGACCACGCCCATCGCGGCGACCAGGCGCGCCTTGTGCGACGCGAACGTGTCGCGCAACGGGCTCGCGGTGCTTTCGGCCGCAAGGAACTCGGGTGTCTCGTCGACCTTCGAGCGGATGTAGTACGCGACGGGCCCGAGCAGCAGCCCGAAGAAGAACGGGATGCGCCAGCCCCACGCGGCCATCTGGTCGGTCGTGAGCTGCGCGTTCAGCACGGTGCCGAAGCCGGCGGCGAGCAGCGTCGTGAGCCCCTGGCTCGCGACCTGCCAGCTGGCGAAGAAGCCGCGCCGGCCGGGCACGTGCTCGGCCAGGAACGCGGTCGCGCTGCCGAACTCACCGCCCGCCGAGAAGCCCTGCATCAGCCGCGCGGCGACGAGGATCAGCGGCGCCGCGACGCCGATCGTCTGGTAGGTCGGCAACACCGCGATCACCAGCGTGCCGGCCATCATCAGCAGGATCGACAGCGTGAGCGCGGCCTTGCGGCCTGCGCGGTCGGCGTACGCGCCGAGCACGATCGCGCCGAGCGGGCGCATGAAGAACGACACGCCGAACGTGCCGAGCGTGAGCAGCAGCGACACGGTGTCGTTGCCGGCCGGAAAGAACAGCTTCGAGATCGTCACCGCGAAGAAGCCGTAGACGACGAGGTCGAACCACTCGAGCGCGTTGCCGATCGACGCGGCGACCACCGCGCGCCACACGCGCGGCGACGCGGCAACGGAGCTGGACTGCGTGACGGCATGCATCGGCGAACTCCTTGTCGTTGTACGTTCTGTCCGACGCGTCGGGTTCCGCGCCGCGATTTGTGCCGACGATTATAGGCGCGCAAAAAAAACCGCCGCGCCCCCTCGAAGGGAGCGCGGCGGCTGGCACGCGACGGGCCGGCGGCGTGACGCGACGGCCGGCCCGGCCGGGCGCGTTACTGCTGCTTGACGGCTTCGGCCGTGATCAGCAGCTTCGTCTTCATCTTGAAGCCGTACTGCTTGCCGTAGTCGAGGCCGAAATCGTCGCGGCTGAATTCGCCGACCGCGTCGACGCCGCACACTTCACGCTTGAGCATCGGATGCGGCATGCACTTGAACCCGTCGATCTTCAGCGTCAGCGGCTTCGTGACGCCATGCATCGTCAGGTTGCCGACCACCGACACCGGCTTGTCGCCGTCGAACTTGATCGTGCCCTTGTAGTTCGCCTGCGGGAACTTGGTCGCGTCGAAGAATTCGGCCGTCTGCAGGTGCTCGTCGAGCTTTGCGCTGCCCGTGTGGATCGACGCGATGTCGGTCGTCACGTCGACCGTACCCGTCTTCGCCGCGCGGTCGAGCGTCACGCTGCCGCTCGACTTGTCGAACTTGCCGCGCCAGACCGACAGGCCGCCGAAGTGGTCGGCCTCGAAGCTCGGGTACGTGTGGCTCGGATCGAACTGGTACGTCGCGCTGTCGGCGAATGCCGAGAACGACAGCGATGCGGCCAGTGCGCCCGCGGCGATGATCAGATGCTTTTTCAACTCTTTCTCCTTGAAACAGCGCCGCGCCCTCGCGCGGCATTCGGGTGATGCGGGAACCCGTCGCTTACTTCGTGGCGACGAGATGGAACTTGATCTGCACTTCGTCCGCGACGATCGACGTGTCCTTCCACTCGCCGGTGCCGACGTTGAACGCCGAACGCTTGATCGGCAGCACGCCGTCGAAGGTCTGCGTTGCGCCGCTCTGCGTGACCGTGACGGGCACCGTGACGGTCTCGGACTTGCCCTTGATCGTCAGCTTGCCGGTCACGTTGTACTTGTTGCCGCCGGCCGGCGCGATCGTCGACGACGCGAAGGTCGCCTGCGGATACGCCTTCGCGTCGAACCAGTCCTTGCCCGTGACCTGCTCGTTGTACATCTTGTCGCCGAGGTCGAAGCTCGCGATATCGATCGCCATTTGCGCGCTGCCCTGCGCGGCCTTGGCCGGGTCGAACTTCACCTGCGCGGAGAACTTCTTGAACGCGCCTTCGGTCGGCACGTTCATCTGCTTCGACACGGCGGACACCTTGCTCTTCGCGAGATCGACATCGGCGTGCGCCGCGCCCGACGCGACAAGTGACACCGCGGCGAACGCGGTCAGCATGGAGCGGGAGAAAGACACTTTCATGGGATCCTTCATTTGGCAAAGGGAAGCATCCGCGACAGCAGGCCGTCGCGGTCCAACAGCTGGTGCTTGATCGCCGCGAGCACGTGCAGCGAGACGAGTGCAAGCAAAATGTAATTCAAAGACACGTGCAGCGTCTTGAAGGTTTCCTTCAGCACCGGATCGGGATCGATCAGGCGCGGCAGCGGCACGATGCCGAGGTAGACGACCGGGATGTTCGCCGCCGAGCTGTACAGGTAGCCCGTCACCGGAATCACGAGCATCAGCAGGTACAGCAGGCCGTGCACGCCATGCGAGACCGCACGCTGCCACGCCGGCGTATTGCCCGGCAGCGCCGGCGCCGCGTGGGTTGCCCGCCACAGCACGCGGATGGCGGCCAGCACGAACGCAGTCACGCCGATCCACTTGTGCCACGAGAAGTACTTCAGCTTCGTCGGCGTGAAACCGGGGATGTCCGTCATCACCCAGCCGAGCGCGAAGCCGCAGACGATCAGCAGCGCGATCAGCCAGTGCAGCGCGATCGCGGTCTGCGTGTAACGTGCCGGCGTGGCCGGCAGCGAATTCGAAGCCATCTTGGATTCCTCAGTTGAGCGAACGGCTGCGCCGGTAAATTCATCCGACGCTTGTCAAGGGCGCCATGCTACCGCAACCTTTTGACCCGCGCGGACTCTGAGGACAGGCGCGCCAGCCGGCTGTCACGTTCCCGCCATGTTACCGATCGGTCACGCAGCAACCGAACGTTGACACGTCGAAAAAGCCGTTTTGGTAAGATTGGCGCGGGTTTCGGCCCCCCCGACGCGTTCCCCCGCCCGTCGCACAACCGCTTTTCCCATGCAACGACACGACCTGATTGCCTGCCACGAATGCGACGCACTGTTGCATAAACCGCGCCTTGGCGGCCGCGAAATCGCGCGCTGCCCGCGGTGCGACGCGCTGCTCTATCGCAACAGCACCACGCAGATCGAGCGGATCTGCGCGCTCGCGGTCGCGGCGCTGGTCACGTTCGTGATCGCGCAGGCGTTCCCGATTCTGGAAATGGACCTGAACGGCACCCGCGTGCAGACGACGCTGATCGGTGCGGTCGAGACCCTGTGGCAGCAGGACATGGCGATCGTCGGCGTGATGGTGTTCTGCTCGACCATCCTGTTCCCGCTCGTCGAGATGGCCGCGCTGCTCTACGTGCTGCTGCCGATTCGCCGCGGCATCGTGCCGCCCGGTCTCAACCTGGTGCTGCGTACGATCCAGCTCGTGCGGCCGTGGGGAATGATCGAAGTATTCATGCTCGGCATCGTCGTCACGATCGTGAAGATGGTGAGCCTCGCGCGCGTCGTGCCGGAGGCCGCCCTGTTCGCGTTCGGCGCGCTCACGCTGATGATCGCCGTCGTGCTGATGTTCGATCCGCGCACGCTATGGGACATCGCCGACGACCTGCGCGCCCGGCGCACGCCGGCACGGCCCGACACCGCCGCACCGCTGCCGGAAGCGCCCCGCCGATGACCATGCCGACCGCCGCCCGCGAGGGCTACGCCAGCTGCCACGCATGCGGGCTCGTGCAGACGATCGAGCACCCGCATGCGCATTGCGCACGCTGCGGCAGCGCGCTTCATTTCCGCACGCCGAACAGCATCATGCGCACGTGGGCACTGCTGATCGCGGCCGCGATCCTCTATATCCCGGCGAACCTGCTGCCGATCATGCGCACGTCGTCGATCGTGGGCTCGCAGGAAGACACGATCATGAGCGGCGTCATCTACTTCTGGACGTCCGGCGACTGGCCGCTCGCGCTCGTCGTGTTCGTCGCCAGCATCCTCGTGCCGATGCTCAAGCTCGGCGTTCTGACGATCCTCGTCAGCAGCGCGCAGCGGCGCGCCGCGTGGCGACCGCTGCAGCGCACCCGGCTGTTCCGGATCGTCGAGCGGATCGGCCGCTGGTCGATGCTCGACATCTTCGTCGTGACGCTGACCGTCGCGCTCGTCCATTTCCGTTCGCTCGCCGTGATCACGGCCGGCCCCGGCGCACTCGCGTTCGGCTCGGTCGTGATCCTGACGATGCTCGCGTCGATGCAGTTCGATCCCCGCCTGATCTGGGATCCAGTCGAAACCTCAGGGAAACACCATGAATAGTCCGCAAGGCCCGCAGCACGACGCGTCCCGGCCGCCCGATCCGACGATCTCGACGAAAAGCGGCTGGCTGCCGTCGCTCGTCTGGCTCGTGCCGCTGATCGCCGCGCTGATCGGTATCGGCCTCGTGATCAAGTCCGTGCGCGAGCGCGGCCCGGAAATCTCGATCAGCTTCCACAGCGCGGAAGGGCTCGAGCCGGGCAAGACGCAGGTCAAGTACAAGGACGTCGAGATCGGCATGGTCAAGACGATCAAGCTGTCGAAAGACCTGTCGCGCGTGCTGGTCCAGGTGCAGCTGAAGAAGGAAGCCGAGGACTTCGCGATCAAGGGCTCGCGCTTCTGGATCGTGCGTCCGCGCATCGGCGCGACCGGCGTGTCGGGGCTCGGCACGCTGCTGTCCGGCGCGTACATCGGCGTCGACGCCGGCCACGGCCAGGACACGCAGACCGACTTCACGGGCCTCGAAACCCCGCCGGCCGTGACCGGCGACCAGAAGGGCACGCAGTACGTGCTGCGCGGCGATTCGCTCGGCTCGGTCGACATCGGCTCGCCCGTCTACTACCGCCGCGTGCAGGTCGGCCAGGTGGTCGGTTTCTCGCTCGACAAGGACGGCACCGGCGTCACGTTCAACGTGTTCGTCAATGCGCCGTACAACCAGTACGTCGGCGTGAACTCGCGCTGGTGGCAGGCAAGCGGCGTCGACCTGCGGCTCGATTCGAGCGGCCTGAAGCTGAACACGCAGTCGCTCGCGACGGTGATCCTCGGCGGCATCGCGTTCCAGACGCCGCCGAACCAGGACAGCGGCGCGACGGCGCCCAACAACACGACCTTCCGCCTCGGCTCCGACGAGACCGACGCGATGCGCGATCCGGACGGCCAGCCGCTGCAGGTCGTGATGAACTTCAACCAGTCGCTGCGCGGGCTCGCGGTGGGCGCGCCGGTCGACTTCCGCGGCATCGTGCTCGGCGAAGTGACGAACATCGGCATCGACTTCGATCCGAAGACCAAGAACTTCCTGATGCCGGTGACGATGAACGTGTATCCGGAGCGGCTCGGCCGGCGCTTCCGCGAAACCATCGAGAGCAAGGGCGAACCCGCCCGCCGCGAGATCGTCGAGCGCCTGGTCCGGCACGGGCTGCGCGGCCAGCTGCGCACCGGCAACCTGCTGACGAGCCAGCTGTACGTCGCGCTCGACTTCTTCCCGAAGGCGCCGACCGTGACGATGGACTCGGCGCGCCAGCCGCTCGAGCTGCCGACCGTGCCGAACACGCTCGACGAGCTGCAGCTGCAGGTCGCCGACATCGCGAAGAAGCTCGACAAGGTGCCGTTCGACCAGATCGGTGCGAACCTGAACAGCGCGCTGTCGAACGCCGACAAGCTGTTCAAGCAGCTCGACACGCAGGTCGCGCCGGAAGCGCGCGACACGCTGTCGGCCGCGAAGCAGACCTTCTCGACCGCCGAGGCGACGCTGCAGCAGGATTCGCCGCTGCAGTCCGACGTGCGCGGCGCGCTGAAGGAGCTCACGCGCACGCTGCAATCGCTGAACGCGCTCGCCGACTATCTGGAGCGCCACCCCGAATCGCTGCTCAAGGGCAAGCCAGGAGATCAACAATGACGACGACACGCGTAAACGGTCTCGCGAGCGCTGCGGCGGCAGTCTGCGCCGCATTCGCGCTCGCCGCGTGCAGC